>SKPT01000540.1 GCA_007119405.1 Phycisphaeraceae bacterium | reverse complement strand
GCGCGGGCGGCGGGGGCGGGCGTGGCTGACGCCGGCGGGCACGGCCGTGACCTTCTCCCGCGTGCGCACGCTCGAGCCCGGCGACACCTCGGCGATCGAGCGGTTGACCTTCGCCAGCGCGGTGGCGGTCGCCGAGGCGATCGAGCCCATGCTCGCCGGCGCCGCGAGCGTGAGCCTAAAGTGGCCCAACGACGTGTGCGTGGGCACGCGCAAACTCGCGGGGATCCTCGTCGAGACCGTCGCCCTCGAGGACGGCAGCCGCGCGGCGATCATTGGCGTGGGCGTGAACGTGTCGCTGACACCCGGGCACGTGCCGGCCGAGTTGGCCGAGCGCGTCACGAGCCTGGCGATGCTCGGGGCGCGGGTCGACCGCCTGGCGGTGCTGCTGGCGGTGGACGCGGCCCTGGACGAGGCGCTGCACCGGCGGCCGCTGAACGAGCTGCTCGAACAGTGGCGTTATCGGTGCAACATGCTCCATCAGCAGGTGACGCTTGAGGCTGGCGGACGGATCGTCCAGGGGCAGGTGGTGGATCTGGACCCGCACGCCGGGCTGATTCTGCGCCGCGTTACGGGGGAGCTGATGCACCTGCCATCGGCGACGACAAGCGTGACGGCGGCCGGCGTGGCGGGGCGTGAGTGAGCGGTGGGGCTCCATCGAGCGGAGCGGGGCTTTCGCGTGGCGGCGCGGCTGGAAGGCGGGTCGCGCGAAGCGGCAAGCCGCGTGCCTTCCCGGAGCCCCCAAAACCCCTAAACCGACGCATATCACAGGCTTATAAGACCTCGAAGCCCTGACTGCGTTCAAGGTTTCCTCCCGCGGAGCCGATATAGGCAATGAACGGGAGGCAACGGGGCCCGAGCATGAGCGTGTTAGGCACAGGAGCAGCCGCGGGGGTGGCGCAGACGGCGCAACAGGCCCAGCAGCTTGCCCGGCAGCAGGCCAAGGAAGCCCAGGAGCGGCAGCGCGCCGCCGAGCGATTGCGCGACAGCTTCAAGACGCGTCTGCGCGGCCTGGAGCAGGACGACGCCGAGCCCGAGACGCGCGTGCATATCGACGGCAACCTCATCGACGCGGCCGAGCGCCGCGGCCGGGAGGACCAACAGGCCAGGCGGCAACGTCAGCAGCAGCACGAGGAGGCGGCGCGGGCGTACGACACCGCCGCGGTGGCACTGGCACACGTCCGGCTGCCGGCCGACCTGGCCCCGCCGACGCCACCGGCCGGTGAGCGTGTCCGCCCCGCGCCACGCCCGGCGCCGCGACGGCTGGACCTCGAGGCGTAGCGCGAGCCGGCGTTGCACATCCTTTGGCGGCGCCGATCGTGGGGGCAGCGGCGGCTTGCACGGGCAGATCGATGCGCCCGGGCACCGGCGGCCAAGACGGCCGTGGCAAGCGCTTTCCGACACAGTCTGGGCGCTTTGTCGGCCGCGGTGACATCGCGGGCGCCCCGGTTCGTCGCTGGGGGCGAAGCGGGGTCGCCGTGGCACGGTGATTGAACACGTTGTGGCGGGGCTGGGATCACCTGGCACGCGAGGTGGCCTATGAACGACGACGTGCGTCCCGACCGCGAGCCCGGGCAGCCGCCGCAGACGCAGGCCCGGCAGCCGGGCCGACGTGGCCCGATGCGACCCAAGCCGCTGATCATCCGGGACGGGTACCGCGGCAGCGGCAAGCTCGCGGGCAAGACGGCGCTGATCACCGGCGGCGACAGCGGGATCGGGCGGGCGGTCGCGGTGCACTTCGCCCGCGAGGGGGCGAACGTGGCGGTGGTCTACCTCGAGGAGACGGAGGATGCCCACGACGCCCGCGACCAGATCACGGACGAAGGGGTGCACTGCCTGCTGCTGGCCGGCGACCTGGCCGAGCCGACCTTCTGCCAGCACGCCCTCGAGCAGTGCATCGATCGGTTCGGCCGGCTGGACGTGCTGGTGAACAACGCGGCCGAGCAGCACAGCGTCGCGCGGTTCGAGGAGATCGGGCACCATCAACTGCGGCGGACGTTCGAGACGAACGTGTTCGCCATCGTCTACCTGACGCAGGCGGCCCTGCCGGCGCTGCGCAAGCATGAGCACACGAGCATCATCAACACGACGTCGGTCACGGCGTACCGGGGCAGCGGGGACCTGATCGACTACGCCGCGACGAAGGGGGCGATCGTGGCGCTGACGCGCTCGCTGGCGGGAAGGCTGGCAAGCGAGGGAATCCGGGTCAACGCGGTGGCCCCGGGGCCGATCTGGACGCCGCTGATCCCGGCAACGTTCGGGCGTGAGAAGGTCGAGCGCTTCGGGACGAACGTGCCCCTCGGCCGGGCCGGCGAGCCGGCGGAGGTGGCGCCGGCGTATGTCTATCTCGCCGGTCTCGACAGCTCCTACGTGACGGGGCAGGTGCTGCATGTCAACGGGGGCGAGATCGTGGGCGGGTGAGGGGGGCCCGAGGACAGGTGGCGAGGCGGTCCGAGGCTTGGCGTGCAGGCTTTCGGCCAGCCAAGCCAGGTTTCCGAAGTTCGGCCGTTGAACGCAAAAATCACTTGACAGCGAGCTCGGGACGTGTCAGAATTTCTCTTGGGAACTGCACGATGGCTGGGGTGTAAGTCGGTGCAGCGGAGGAAGTAGCTGGACAATCTGAGGGCGGGGAGAGTTGTCGTGAAAAACTGTGTAGTGCAGGTGGTGTGGGTTGTTGTTGTGGCTGTGGGATTGCTCGTCGCTACAGGCAACGCCAGGGCAGAGTCGGTCACGGAGTTCGACGAGGGCGCCGGTGACCCGGAGAGTCTTTTCGCCAGTGGTGAGAGCGGCGATGGGCTGGGTCATCTGGGGAGCTTCAGCCATGGCGAGTTCGTCCCACCGGACAGCGGGCTGCTCGGCGACATGAACCATGACGGCGTGGTCGACACGGGCGACGTGTCGCTGTTCGTGTTGGCCCTGACGAACCCGGGGCAGTACGAGTCGCTGTTCGGCATCGGGCCGGAGCTCGTGGGCGACATCAACCAGGACGGGTCGTTCGACACGGGCGACGTCAGCGCCTTCGTGGCGCTGCTGACGGGTGCGGTCGATGGCGGCACATGGAGCTCCGGCGGGTCGGAGCCGGGCGAGGGCGCCCCGACGGTGGCGCCGCTGCCGACGGCGGCATGGGCCGGGCTCGGGCTGCTGGGCGTGCTTGGCCTGGTGCATGCGGTGCGGCGGCGCTCGGCTATGGCGGCGGCCTGAATCAGCCGCCCCCCCAACCGATGGTCAACGGGTCAAGCCCGGGAGCGCTCGTTCCCGGGCTTTGTCCTTGGGCTACAATCCCGACGTGAGCACCGACCTGGATCAGCTCATGGACCGCGCCAGCCAGGCGCTGGCGCGCATGGACTACCTGGCGTGCGAGGGGCTCTGCCTCGAGGCGCTGGCGGTGGCGCGGCAGGCGGGGGACTGGCCCTACTACGCCCGCATCCTGCTGCCGTTGCAGGAGGCGCGTCGGCAGCGGCGGCTGATCGCCGCCGACGGGCCGATCCGCCTGGGCACCAGCCGGCAGCAGTCGGCGGATCATTGGCTGTCGTCGCTGCGGACCGGGTGCCTGCTGCTGACCCGGCCGCACACCGCCGAGGACGCCAGGCGGCTCGACGACGAGGCCAGGGCGGAGCGGCGTCACATCGAGCTGCTGCTGGCGGACAACGACCTGGACGACGGGGCCTATCGCCTGGTGTCGTACCGCGGGCCGGCGGTCGCCTGCCTGGTCGAAGCGCCGCCGGCGGCGTGGCGCGACATCTGGCTGGCGCCCGGGGAGCGGCCCGAGCCCGAGGCGGATGCCCAGATCGAGCCTGGCAAGAGCCCGGCGGATTGGTTCATCGACGCCACCGAGACCCTGGGCGACGCGGCGATCGCCCACGTCACGGCCGCGCCGGGCGACGTGCGGCGGATCGGGGAGCTGGAGGCGATGCTCCAGGTCGTGCCCGACCACGAGATCCTGCACCAGCGCCTGGGCGACGCGGCCCGGGAGATGGATGCGGCGGCGTAAAGCGGGCGGCCCGGCGCGGCCTCAGGTCGAGGCGGTGGGGGCGGGCTCGGCGGCCGGGCGTCGGCGCACAATCTCGTCGTCGCCGAGCTTTTGGCCGCACTCGGGGCACTGCGGGCTCGTGAGCTGGTGCAGCAGGTAGCGGCAGTTGGGGCAGCGGGGCTCCTCGATCTCGATGCTGAACTTCAGCCGGCACCCACCGCAGCGCGAGTGGCCGGTGGTCAGGGTCTGGGTGAGCAGGCATCGCGGGCAGGTGACCTGGAGCGTCAGGGCGGTGGTCTCGACGGCGTCATGGACGTCGACGTCGCTGAGGCGCTGGAGCACACGCACCAGGGCGATCAGGGCCAGGGTGATGATGACCGCGGCGGCCATGAGTCGGCCGTACCAGGGCTCGTAAGGCTCGAAGAGGATCATGGCGGTGGCGGCGAGCACGACCACGGCGATGGCGACGATCGTTACGGGCTGGCTGAGGCGGTAGCGTGGCTCGAGCCTGACGATCGCGACCTGCCCGGCGACGGCCAGGGCGACGGACCAGAGCAGGCCGATGCCCAGCAGCTTCCAGACGCTGGTGTCGACGACGAAATCGGCGAACGCCTCGAACCAGATCATGGCCAGGACCATGACGACGCAGCCGGCGAGCAGGACGATGGCGACGACCATGGCCGAGCGCCACAGGCCCTTCTCGTAGACGTCGTAGGCGGCGACGGCCGGCAGGGTGCCGACGCCAAGGGCGAGCATGCTGCCGATCAGCCGCGCGGTCGGGTCGAGCGGGAAGAGCTCGAAGACGGCGGCGACGCCGGCCAGCGCGGCGAGGACGAAGGCGGCCCCGATGACGGCGAGGAAGCCTCGCTTGACCCGCGAGGTCGGGCGGG
>SKPT01000156.1 GCA_007119405.1 Phycisphaeraceae bacterium | reverse complement strand
GGCCGGGGTAGACGTCGTACAGCCCGCCGGCGCGCTTGTGCTTGTCCGGGCAGCCGCCATAGCCAAGATCCTCGGCGAACTCGGTGCGGTTGAACATGACCAGCGCGCAGCCGGCGTCGATCACCGCCTGGGCAACTTCGTCGCTGACGTACCACCAGCAGCCGTCGCCGTTGATGATCGCCGGGTGCGGCCCCTCGCCCTGCGGGCAGAGCAGGCGGGCGCTGAAGGCCAACGGCTTGTCGCCACCAAGGCAATGCACGCGGTAGGTGATCAGCCGCGGCGTAGCCGACCACCGCCGCACGCGGCTGTGACAGAGCGTCTCGACCTCGATGCCCGCGGGCGTCGGCGGCATGGAGCCATACTCCATGTCCACGACCATCTCGCGCCAGGCGTCGGCCAGGGCAGGCCATTCGTCGGGCGAGGTGATGCGCGCGCCGCCGGGGCGGCGGAACAGGTCGGGCAACTCGCCCTTGTTGACGGCGGGCTCGGCGGGGTAGGTGTTGGCCGGCAGTGCACTGGAGACGGTCGACATGAGATCACCGTGTCGTCTGGCAAGTCATGATCAGGGGCGCGAATCAACCTTACACGGATCAGGTCGTCGATTCAATGCCCGCGCAGCCACCGCCGGCGAGCGGCCGGTGCGCCAACGAAAATGTCACCCGGCCTCGGAAATTCGGCGGCCGGCGGTGTCATACTGGTAGCCGAGGCGATGAATGAGCCCGATCGAGCCGCACAGCGTGGTCCAGTGGTACAGGCGGTTCGCCCCGGCGCTGGTGCTCTACGCCCGACAGTGGCTCGATCCGGCCGAGGCGGAGGACGTTGTGCAGGAGGCGTTCGCGTCGTTGATCGTCCAGCCGCGTGAGCCGGCGTCACCGCAGGCCTGGCTGTTTCGCGTGGTGCGTAACGCGTCGCTGCACGCGGTGCGGTCGCGTCGGCGGCGTCGGCGGCACGAAGCCGCCCGGGCCGGGCACAGCAACGGCTGGTTTCACGCCGACGTAACGCAGCCGCTCGATGGCCGCATCGCGGAGGCGGCGCTGCGCCGGCTGGAGCCGGACCAGCGCGAGGTGATCGTGCTTCGCATCTGGGGCCAGTTGGCCTGGCGCGAGATTGCGGAGCTGACGGGTCGGCCGACGTCGACGCTGTTCAGCCAGTACGAGCGAGGGCTCAAAAGCCTTCGAGAGCGATTGGAGTCGTCATGTCCGAAGAACGAGAGCTGAATGGGCCAGAGCGCGAGGTTGCCGGGGCGTTGGCGCGTCTTGAGCCGGTCGCGCCGCGGCGCGATCCCGCGGCCGTGATGTTCGAGCTCGGGCAACAAGCCGAGCGCAGCCGCGGCCGACGATGGCGGGCCGGCGCGGGTGCGATGAGCCTGCTGCTGATGATGAGCCTGGGCGTACACGGCCTGGCGTGGTGGTCGCCGCCCGACGCGGGCACGGTCGTCGCCGAGCACGTGGATCCGCAGGCTTCCGACGAGCCAACGCCGCGTCACCACGGCGCCGAATCGGAGCAAGTGGACCGGCTCGCCGATGCTTCCGCCCCGTCGGACCACCGCTTCCGAACCCACCGCCGCGCGCAACGTGTCGACGCGCACGACCGGCAGTTGACGCTGGGCTACATGACCCGGCTTGTGCAGGAGCATGGCATCGACGCGCTGCCCGAGCCGAGGCTCCGTCTCGCCGTCGAGCCGATCAACCTCGCCGATCTCGACGCGCCGCTATGAACGCACCAGCCATGCGCCGTTCCAGGAGACCCGCCATGCACAATGCCACTCGCGCACCTGCCTCGTACAAGACCGCCGTGATGCTCGTCGCATCGTTCCTCCTGCTGCTCGCGGCGCCGCCAGTCGACGCGGCCGACGACCTTGAATGGACTGAACTCACCGTCAGCCCCGCGCCTGAGCCGCAGCCGGCGCTGCGTTATCAGTTGCTGCCCAGGCGAACCGAATTGCGTCACGGGGATGCGGCCCCGATCTACTTCCGCGCCACGCTGCTGCTGGCGAGCAATCCCGACTGGCAGGGCCGCGCCAGGCTCGTCGCCGACTGGCAGCGCTTGCCGCTGGATGAGCTTCCGGTGGACGACGTGCGACGGATGGTCGAAGGCATCGACCTGTGGATGGTCGATCGCGCCGCCATGCATGACCGGGCGACGTGGGAGAGCGGCTACGAGCGCGATGGCGTTAGCACACTTCTACCCGAGCTGAGCCAGATGCGCAGCCTCGGCCGCATGGTTGCCCTGCGCTCGCGCCTGCACATCCTCGACGGCGATCATGCCGCGGCCATCGACTCACTTCGCACCGGCTTCGCGATGGCGTACCACACCGCCGAGGAACCTGTTCTCATCAGCCGTCTCGTCGGCATCAGCGTCGCCGCCAGCATGATCGAAGCGGCCAGGGACCTGATCGCCTCGCCAGGCAGCCCCAACCTTTACTGGGCGCTGGCGGAGCTGGAGCACCGCCCTTTCGACAACGCGGGCGCGATCCGTGTCGAGCGCGATGTGATCTACGCCACCGTGGCCGCGCTGCGCGACGTGCCGGACGTGCCGATGACCACGCAGCAGGCCGAGCGGTTGTGGGAGACGGTGCGCCACGAAGGGCGATACATGTTCGACGGCACGTGGCCGCCACCCGGGCTGGACCTGCTCGCGGCGATGAGCGACTACGAGCCGGGCAAGGAGGCCCTCATTGAGGCGGGCCTCGACCGTGAGGCCGTCGAAGCCATGCCTGTTCGCCAGGTGTTGATCAAACACTGGCTGGCCGAGTATGAGCACTGGGCCGACGAGCTGACCAAGTGGAGCCTGCTGCCCTATGAAGAGTCCTGGCAAGGCGGCCAGCGCTTCGAAGACCTGCTTCATCAGCACATGCGCAGCCGGGCGTTCGCGCCGCTGCTGCAAACGCTCGCCGGCTTCGAAGCAGCCCGTGGCACGGAGCAGCGCCTCCGCCGGCGCCTCGCCTTGCTGCGCTGCCTCGAAGCCATCCGCATGCACGCTGCCGCGCACGAGGGTCAACTGCCGGCCTCACTTGACGACATCAGCATCGCGCCTGTGCCCCACGATCCTGCCACCGGCCTGCCGTTCGACTACACGCTCGAAGACGACGGGCGCACGTTTCGACTCCTGCCCCAGGAGCCGGACGACCAACGCATGCGCGTACGGGTCAAGGAGGATCGCCTGCGCGTGAGGCTGGCCGACGAGACGCAATGACTGCTCGGTTGCTGAACGCGTATCGGACCACATGACCTGGCCCGCACCCGGCACGCCGCACCCCCCAGAGACCAACGAAATGCAACTCTACCCAACAGTCCCCACGGCTCCCTGCATCCTGGCCAGTGTGCTCCTGACGATGGCCGCGACGCTTGCCCCGCCGACGGCCCAGGCTGAGATGCGCGACCCGGAACAGGCGGCCGCGGTCCTCGAACGGTTCATCGATTCCTCCACCATTCTCGTAGGCCGGGCCGATGTGTCGCGCATCGACCCGCAGGCTGTTTTCGATGAGTTGGAACGAGTTTTTGGCCACGCCGACCTGCCGGACCGCGAACGCCAGTTGATCCTCGACATGCTCCCGGCCCAGGCGGAACGCGCCGCCGTCGCCGCCTGGCTCACATCGCTGACCGACGCTGGCGTCCGGGAGCTATACGCGATTGTTTCCGTGGCCGATGTCCTGGCCACCGGCGAACCGATCTTCTTTGTCCTTGCACCGCTCACCGACACCGTGGACGGCGAACGCGTTCAGCAGTTGTTTGACGATCTGGTGGCAGATCGCCCTCTGCTACCCGCCTGGACGACGGCGGTGATTCAGAACACCGTCATCCTCGCTCCGCGACCGACCATGCAGCGACTGCACGACCACGACGGACACGCGCGACCGGCATTGCCTCAAGCGTTCGCCGCTGTGCAGGACATGCCTGTTCAAGTTCTGATGGTGCCTGTCGAAACCACCCGCCGCATCCTGGGCGAGATGACGCCGCCGCTGCCCGACGGCACACGTCCGGGCCCCGCGCTCGAGCGGATACGCTGGCTGGCGATCGGTCTCGACCTGCCGCCCGACCTCGGGTTGCGCTTGCGTATTGAAGCCGACGATGCAGACGCCGCGCGTATGCTCGCCGAGCTGGCCAAACAGCTCAACGCGTTGCTGCAGCGCGAAGCGGAGCGTCACGCTCAGCTTCAGCCCTTCGCCACTCTGCTCGCCAATCTGATCCTGACGGTTGACGATTTCCAACTGCGAGCGGATCCGGACGCCGATGCGGTGCATCGACAAATCGTGGCCGCCTCGCGCGCGATGCTTCATGCCCGAGTCGAAAGGACCCACGCGCAATCGCGCACACAGTTGCGCGGCATCCACCAGGCCATGGTCATGTGGTCCGCTGGCCAGCAGCCGCGCGAAGGTGACCGGGATCGCCCGATGCCCTCGGAACCGGGTATCCTTCTCCTTGGCGACTACTTCACCGCCGAATACGTCCTGCACCCGATTTCGCCCACCACGGTTCCGGATGACTTCCGCGACTGGCCGGCCGAGCGCCGCCGCGCCTGGGTCAACGAAAACGCGTCCTACGTCATTGTCCCCGGCCTCGTGGATGACATGGACACCCAAAGGGTCGCGGCGTTCGAGAATCCCGAAGCCACCGGCGGCCAGCATATCTCCGTCGTGTTCAACAACAACCACGTCCAAACGATGCCTGTCGACGAGGCCCGCGCGACGATCGAACAACAGACAGGCATGACCCTCGAGCACCTCGCCGAGCGTCAGGCCCAGGCCGGCCGCGACGACGCACCGCGGCCGAATGCGGAGGATTGACCACAGCGGACGCCGCAGCGCCCATGGCGCGGACCAGGCACGCCTACCGCGGCCACCGCTCCGGGGATCTCGATCATTGGCGGCGGGCCATG
>SKPT01000406.1 GCA_007119405.1 Phycisphaeraceae bacterium | reverse complement strand
TCAGTCTGGCTGCATTCAACAACGTCTTTCCGGTCGACGAGCTGACCCCTCCCCTGACCACCGTGCACCTGCCTGCCGACGCCATGGGTGAGGCCGCGGCACAGATGCTTCTGCGCCAACTGGAAGAGGGCGACCAGGTCGCGCCCGCGCATGAGCATCTGAATTTGCAGGAAGATCTTGTCGTGCGGGCATCGACCGCCCCGGTCGACGCCTGCGGTCGGTGAATCACCCGGTTGCCCATCCCGCGCGGCGCGGACCAGTAGCGTTTCGGAGACTTTGAGAACCAGGTTTGCAGGCATCGTTGATATCGGCGACTTCCGTTTTGCCGCGTTCGGCTTTCGGAACTCGCCTTCGCTTCATAAGGAGGATGGAAATGCTTCGACACACCTTTTTGACGGTCGCCGTGGCCGGGGCGCTCGCCGCCAGCGCCTCGGCGGACATCAGCCCGGGCGTGATCTTTCACGAGGACTTCGCTGACGGGAATCGGATCGAGCGCGACGATCCCAACATGCCCAACTGGTACAGCGTCAGAGATGATCTGGAAATTCGCGGCGGCCAAAATCGGCTGGACACCTGGTTTGACACTGGCACGCACCTCATCGGCGCCACCGTCAGTGAGCCCCTGCCGCTGAGCGAAACTTTTCCGCTGCAGTTGACCCTCGACTACAACGCGAGAACCGACGACAACTTGCGGACGAGCTTGGTGATCTTCGGCCTCTATGCCGGCGAACCGATTTCGGGCGACGGTTTTACACCATGGAACCGCGATCCGGAAACGGGCGACACCGCCGACTGGGAGGGCTACCAGATCATTCAGGGGGTCGACGGCGACGAGACGGTAACCAGCGGCGTCTTCCGCAGCACGCCCGAGGGCGGGCTTGGCTCGATCCACTTTCATAACAACGAGTTGATCGCCGAGACGCCCGCCAAGCTCGCATCGGTGCGTGGCTGGGACGGTGATCTGGAGGACTTCGGCGTGGAAACGGCGCGACTGGTGCTCTATCTCAACGCCGAGGGGCACGTGGTCACCGAATACTGGGCCGGCGAGGACCGCGACACGTTGCAGTTGCTCGCCACCGGCGTGGACGATGACCCCGACCGCGTGATCGGCGGGTTCCAGCACATCGGGCTGGGGGCGCGCGGCCACGACGGCGCTCACCCACGTGTCCTTTTCGACAACATGACCGTCGAATACATACCCGAGCCCGGCAGCGCCCTGCTCATCGGCCTTGGCACGACGGTGCTCATGCTCCGGCGGCGGCGCAGCAGGTGATCGGCGTCCGCGTGGCGGTAAGCGTTTGCCCCGTCCTGTTTTCGCACTTCGAAATAAAGGAGCCTTGGGATGATCAGAGGCGCACTTGTCACATCAGCGGTCATTCTTACGTTTGCGACCGTGAGCCTGGCGTCCATCACGCCCGGCATTGTCTTCCACGAAGACTTCGCCGACGGAAACCGGGTTGACCGGGATGACCCGGCCATGCCCAGCTGGTACAGTGTCAGAAGCGATCTGGAGATTCGCGGCGGGCAGAACCGGCTGGATACCTGGTTCGACACCGCCATCCACATCATTGGCGCGCAGTTCACGGACACGCCGTTGGCGCTGAGCCGGGATTTCGAGCTCCAGCTCACCGTCGACTACAACCCTCGCACCGACGACACACCCCGGACGCACTACGTCATGTTCGGCCTCTATGCCGGCGACCCGATCACCGGCGACGGCTTCACCCCGTGGAACCGCGCCCCGGAAACCGGCGACACCGCCGACTGGGCGGGCTACCAGGTTCGTCAAGTCGAGGACGGGGGCGACCGCACCAGCGGCCTCTTCCACAGCGCCCCGGGGCCGGACGGCGAGGGCGACATCGTCGGCTCGATCCACTTCCATAACAACACGCAGCTCGGGGATGAAGCGCCCGGCCGCGTCGCACCCGTGGTCGGCTGGGACAGTGACCTGGAAGACTTTCCGCTCTCCCGGTCGGCCCGACTCAGCCTCTACCTCGATGAAGACGACAACGTCGTGACCGAATACTGGTGGGGCGAGGATCGCGACAGCCTCGAGTTAATCACCAGCGCCGTCGACGACCGCGAGGAGCGTGTGACCGGGGGCTTCGAGCACATCGGCCTCGCGGCGCGGGGCACGCCGCACCATCCGCGCGTGCTGTTCGACAACCTGACCGTCGAGTATGTGGGTGATGTGGAGGTGCTCGTGGGTGACATGAACTTTGACGGCGTGGTGGACACCGGCGACGTGGCGCCGTTCGTGCTGGCGTTGACGGATGCGGCGGCCTACCAGAGCCAGTTCGGCGTGGACGAGGCGACGATGATCGCCGCCGGCGACATCAACGACGACGGGGCTTTCGACACCGGTGACGTGGCCCCGTTCGTGCAGTTGCTCGTCGGCGACGGGCAGGCCGCCAGCGTCCCTGAGCCGGCAAGTCTGACCATCCTGGGCGTCGGCGGGTTGATGCTCTTGCGTCGCCGACGACGCAGCGCGTAAGTTCATCGCCCCCACCCTGCTGACAGGCGAGGTGGGGGATTGTTTCGAAGCTGGCGAAGGGGAGCTTTGCCGAAGGAGATGGCCATGTCACGGCGATACGGATTCACGCTCATCGAACTGCTGGTCGTAATCAGCATCATCGCCCTGCTGATCAGCATTCTGCTTCCCGCGCTCAGTGCCGCACGGGGCACGGCTCAGGCCATCGAGTGCCAGAGCCGTGTCCGGCAACTCGCATTGTCCAACACAATGTATGCCGACGACCACGCCGGGCACATGGTGCCGACGTTCCTGGACACGTGGCGTCCTCAGCTCAGGGCGCAAAATCCGAACACGTTCATGTGGTGGCAGAGCCGGCTCGCCTACTACCTGCCGATCGAGTTCGCCAACAACCCCCATGAAGGGGCATGGGATCCGATCTTCGACCGCAGCACGGTCTTCAACTGCCCCACGTCGCCGCCCTCGGATGATGACTTTTCGATGAACATCAACGGCTGGATGCGCGACTTCGACGAGTGGGGCTATCGGCTGGACGCGCCGGAGAGCCCGTCGGAAACGATCATGCTCGGTGAGTCTCACGAGACAAAGTGGAGCTACATGGGCACCGCCGATGGCCATCTCGACTGGGGGCAGACGGGCAGCATCGGGGTGATTCCCGGCTTCCGGCACGGCGGCCGCATCAACAGCCGGATCGCGGAGAACCCCTCGCAGCACACGCAGTACCGCCAGAACGCCAACATGGCCTACATGGACGGCCACGTCGAGGCCAACAATCTCCAGCAGTTGCTGCTTGCGGGCGGGCGATACGAGTGGTGGCTTGACCACGACGATTGAGCCCTGTGACGGCTCCGGGCCTCCGGCGCGCGGCGCCGGGTTCGGCGAGGGCTGTGTGCGCGTTCCCTGCACGTGCGGCACCGGCGGGCAGCATGTTGGACATGAAGGTCAGGGACAAGCGGCTCCGTCGCACGCTTGCAGGGCCTGACCCGTCGTCGTTGAGCAAGCTGACGCGCCGGCGGTCTCCATGAGCATTCGTGCCCTCATCATCAGCGCCGCCCTCGTCGTGTTGATCTGTGGGTTCGGCTACTTCACGCATCACGTCGCCGGGCTGCCGAGCATGATCGGCGGGGCGATGCCGCTGATCGTCTTCGGCACGATCGTGGTGCTGGCGCTGGGCCTCCAGCCGCTGCTGGTGCGGCTGCTGCCTGGGCGGGGGTTCCGCCCCGGTGAACTCGCGGTCATCCTCGCGCTGGGCGCGAGCGTCTGTGGCTACACGGGCGCCAGCTACCTTCGATACCTGGGTAGTGCGGTGACACTGCCGGCCTATACCGGGCAGACGGAGCCGGCCTGGCAGGCCACACAGGCGCTCGCTTATGTTCCCGGGCATGCCGGCGCCGTCGCGCCGGGGCATGTCGCGCGCCCGCGGGACCTGGCGCGGCAGGTTGTCGCGGCCGGCCGCGCGCCAGATCGCGACGATGCCGCCAGCCGCCTCTGGCGATTGGCCTCGGCCAACGAGCGACAGACCTGGCGGAGCGTGGACCGGGACGCCGGGGCCGTCACGCCCGAGGATCGCTTCGAGGTGGCGAAGCTGCTCAACGCGGCGCTCACCCGCGAGGCGTTCGCAGCCGGACGCGAGCCACACGACGCGGATCGGCTGGCCGTCGGCCGTCGCTGGCTCGAGGAGGAGTTCGAGACGCTGCTGTTGCCGCCGCCCGCGGGCGCGGGCGTGCTGCTCAACGACGGCCGCTACGACGATGAGCTGATGGCCGGCATCCTCTTCGGCCAGGCCGAAGCGGCAGCGCTCCGCCCCGCCGAGGTGCCCTGGCGCGACTGGTGGCCCGTCGTGCGCCTCTGGGGCGGACTGATGTTGCTGATGATGCTCATGGCCATCTGCTTGTCCATCATCGTTCGCCAGCAATGGTCCGAGCATGAGCGTCTCGCCTTTCCGCTCGTGCGTTTCGCGGAGTTGATCGGTGCTCGCGATTCCGGGCAGAGCCTGCCGCGCATCGCGCACCACCCGATGTTCTGGGGCGGATTCGCCCTCGTGTTCGTGCATCTGGTCAACGGCCTGCACGACTGGTTCCCCCGCTTGCCCCATGTCCCTTTGGAGTTTGATTTCAGCGCGCTGCGGACGCTGTTTCCCAATGCCGCACGAACATGGGCCTCCACCGGCGTGTTCGAACCGACCATTTACCCCACCGTGATCGCCTTCGCCTTCTTCCTTCCGCGCTCGATCTCGCTGACATTCGGCATCACAACTTTCGTCTACCTGCTGTTCGCCTCGCAGATGATTGCCTACGGCATCAGACCCGGGGGCGGCGGTGACGGAATCACCCGCGCGCCGTTCAACCACCTGATGAGCTTCGGGGCGATGCTCGGGATGTGCGCCGCCCTGCTCTACACCGGCCGACACTATTACGGCCGCGTGG
>SKPT01000422.1 GCA_007119405.1 Phycisphaeraceae bacterium | reverse complement strand
GGCGGGGGGACGGCGGGCGATGAGTCGGGCGAAGTCGAGCTCGCCGTGGTCGAGGGCGACGGCGACGTCGATGAAGATGACCAGGCGGGCGGCGGCGATCTCGGGCGCCAGCTCGACGGTGAGCTGCCGGGCGATGATGACGCGCACGCTCTGGCCGTCGGTGTACGGCGTGAGGCGCTGCGCCACGGCCGGTCCCCAGCCGTCGTCGCCGCACAGCGGGTTGCCGTAGCCGACGATCAGCACGCCGTGCGGTTCGGCGGGTGGGGCCGCGAGCCGGCAGGCGGTGCGGGGTGTGGGTGAGGCGGTGGGGTTCATGGGGTGTGTCCTTGGCCGGCGGCCGCCATCTCAACTGACTGATTCCGATCCCCCTCCCGGGGAGAGGGGGGTATGACCGCTTGTCGTGGTTGGCGGTTTGTTCGTCATGCCGCACCTGCCTCGTCGGGACGGGCGATGCGGTCCACGATCTGGCCGGCGGCGTCGTGCAGCTCGATGTTCAGGGGCATCTGGCCCAGGGCGTGGGTCGAGCAGCTCAGGCAGGGGTCGAAGGCGCGGACCACCGCCTCGACACGGTTGAGCATGCCCTCGCTCAAGCGCCGGCCGTCGACGAAGCGCCGGGCCACCTGGGTGATGCCGTGGTTGATCGCCAGGTTGTTGTGCCCGGTGGCGATGATGAGATTGGCCCACTTCATCAGCCCGTTGCGGTCGATGGCGTAGTGGTGGATGAGCGTGCCGCGCGGGGCTTCCGAGACGCCCACGCCCTCGAAGCGGTTGGGCCTGGCGCGGGCGCGGACGAAGTCGTCGAGGATGTCGTCGTCGGCCAGCAGGCGGTAGATCATCTCCAGGCCGTAGACGATCTCGATCAGCCTCGCGTAGTGGTAGTGGAAGCTGCTCTGGCGCTGCTTGTGGTGGTGGAAGCGGAACTGGGCCAGGGCCTCGTCGGCGCGGGGGGTGCCGCAGCGCTTGACGATGTTGAGCCTGGCCAGCGGGCCGACGCGGTAGATCCCGCCCGGGTAGCCGTGGGGCTTGTAGTAGGGGAACTTGAGGTAGGTCCAGGGCTCGACGGCCTCGCCGATGATGCCGCCGTAGTGCCGCGCATCGGTGGTGGCGACGGCCTGGCCGTCGACATTGGCCATGCGAAGCCGGCCGTCGTAGTGCTCGAGCTGCTCGTTGGCGTCGACCAGGCCCATGAACAGCGACTCGAAGTTGGCGAAGCTGGCGATCTCGTCGGCGTAGTCGTTGACGATGGTGCCGTACCATTCGAGCGTGCGCGTGGCCATGTCCATGGCGTCGGGCAGCATGGCCAGGATCTCGTCGCGCTTGGCGCTGTCCAGCGGTGCGTTGACCCCGCCGGAGACGATCCAGCTCGGGTGGATGCGCTTGCCCCCGAGCAGCTCGATCACGTGCTGGCCGAACTTGCGCAGCATCACGCCGTCGCGGGCCAGCTCCGGGTGCTTCTGGATCAGCCCGAACACGTTGCGCGTGGCCGGGTCCGCGTCCATGCCGAGCATCAGGTCGGGGCTGGACAGGTGGAAAAAGCTCAGGGCGTGGCTCTGCACGAGCTGAGCGAGGTTCATGAGCTTGCGCAGCTTCACCGCCACGGGCGGGACCTCCACCGCCAGCAGGTCATCGCACGCCTTGGCGGAGGCGACCAGGTGGCTGACGGGGCAGATGCCGCAGATGCGGGCCATCAGCGAAGGCATCTCGGTCAAAGGCCGGCCCTCGATGAATCGCTCGAAGCCGCGAAACTGCGTCACGTGCATCTTCGCGTCGGCGACCTGGTCGGCGTCGTCGAGGTGGATCGTGATCTTCGCATGCCCTTCGATGCGCGTCACGGGGTCGATGGTGATCGTTTTAGCCACGGTGGGCCTCCTCTGTTTCCGACCCCTCCCCCTTTGGGGGAGGCGTTCCTTCCGACCCCTCCCCCTTTGGGGGAGGCTGGGTGGGGGTGCGCTCGATCGCCATGACGCCTCCGAACAAGCCGAACCCGCCAGGTAGCAGGGCGCACCCTCCCCCAGCCCCTCCCGGGGGGAGGGGGGCTGCGTGCGCGATGTTCGTCCAGCGTTGCATGGTCAACGTCCAAATCGCGTGAGCTTGTGCGTCTGCGGCTCGCGGCCTTCAAGCACCGCGGTGAGCAGCTCGAGGATCGCCTCGGCCGGCGGCGGACAGCCGGGCAGGAACAGGTCCACCTTCACGTACGCGTGCATCGGCGCCGCCTGCTTGAGCAGCTTCGGCACCTCCTGCGTCGGCGTCTGCGGATGGAGGTTGCCCTCGTGCTCGTATGCCTGGGCGAACAGCGCCTCGACCGGCACCACGTTGCGCATGGCCGGGACGTTGCCCGTCACCGCGCAGTCGCCCAGCGCCACCAGCAGCTTCGTGCGCTGGCGGATCTTGCGGATCTTCGCCAGATCCTCCTCGCTCGAGACCGCGCCCTCGACCAGCGCCAGGTCGACGCCCTCGGGGAACTCCTTCACGTCCATGAGCGGACTGGTGACGATCTCAACCTTGCCGGCAATCTCGATGATCCGCTCGTCCATGTCCAGCAGCGACATGTGGCAGCCCGAGCATCCGTCCAGCCAGGCGGTGGCGACACGTGGTTTACCGGCCATCTCGAGCCTCCCGCATCAGCGATAAGTAGGGAAGAAACTGACGCTGCTTGGTCATCTCCGCAACGCTGCGGCCCTTCTCGGACAGCGCCCCGGTCGGGCACACGTGCACGCACTTGCCACAGCTCGTGCACGTCTCGGAATCGCCCCAGGCCTGCATCAGATCGTTGATGATCATCGAGTCGATGCCCCGGCCGGCGACGTCCTTCGTGTGCGCCCCCTCGATCTCGTCGCACACCCGCACGCAGCGCGTGCACAGGATGCAGCGGTTGTGATCCAGGCGGAAGCGATCGTGCGACGAATCGACGCGCGTCTCGGGCCAGCGGTACTTCAGCTCCACGTGGTCGATGCCGTGGTTCTGCGCCAGGTCCTGAAGCTCGCAGTGCCCGTTGGACACGCACACCGAGCAGACGTGGTTGCGCTCGGCCAGGAACATCTCGATGATGAGCTGGCGGTAGCGGTCGAGCCTGGGCGAGCGCGTGCGCACCTTCATCCCTTCGGTGACGCGCGTCCAGCACGCCGGGAGGAGCTTGTTCGAGCCCTCGACCTCGACCAGGCACATGCGGCAGGCGCCGGGGATGGACAGGCCTTCGACGTGGCAGAGCGTGGGAATGTCGATGCCGGCCTCGCGTGCGGCCTCGAGGACGGTCTCGCCCACGCGGGCGCTGACGTCATGGCCGTCAATCTGCAACGTGGGCACCTGGGCGGCGCGGTGTGGGCTCATGATGAAACCTCCTTGATCGCCGAAGTAGCGCCGGCGACATCCACCAGCAGGTTGTCGTATTCCTCGGGGAAGAAGCGCAGCGTGCTGAGCACCGGGTTGGGGGCCGTCTGCCCCAGGCCGCACAGGCTCGTGGCCCGGACCATCTCACACAGCTCCACGAGCTGGTCAAGGTCCGCCCGGCTGGCGTCGCCCGCGAGGATGCGCTTGAGCAGCTCGTGCATCTGCCACGTGCCCACCCGGCAGGGGACACACTTGCCGCACGACTCGCTCATGCAGAAGTCCATGAAGTAGCGGGCGACGTCGACCATGTTCGACGTCTCGTCCATGACGATCATCCCGCCCGAGCCCATGATCGAGCCGGCCGCGGCCAGCGACTCGTAGTCGACCGCCATGTCCAGGTGATCCGCCGGGATGCACCCGCCGCTGGGCCCGCCGGTCTGCACCGCCTTGAACGCCTTGCCCTCGGGGATGCCCCCGGCCATGTCCTCGATGATCTCGCGCAGCTTGATGCCCATCGGCACCTCGATCAGCCCCGTGTTGTTGATGCGCCCGGCGAGCGCGAACACCTTCGTGCCCTTGCTCTTCTCGGTGCCCACCTGCGCGAGCCAGTCCCCGCCGTGGCGGACGATCGGGGCGATGTTCGCCAGCGTCTCGACGTTGTTGATCAGCGTCGGCTGGCCCCACAGACCCGAAGAGGCGGGGTACGGCGGCCGGGGACGCGGCTGGCCGCGCTTGCCCTCGATCGACGCGATCAGCGCCGTCTCCTCGCCGCAGACGAACGCCCCGGCTCCCAGACGCAGCTCCACGTTGAACGTGAACGGCGTGTCGCAGATCTCCGGCCCGAGGAAGCCCAGCTTCCGCGCCTGCCGGATCGCCAGCTTCAGCCGCTCGATCGCCAGCGGGTACTCCGCCCGCACGTAGACGTAGCCGTGCTGGGCGCCCACCGCGTAGGCGGCAAGCGCCATGCCCTCGAGCACGCGGTGCGGGTCGCTCTCGAGCACGCAGCGGTCCATGAAGGCCCCGGGGTCGCCCTCGTCGGCGTTGCAGATGACGAACTTGCGCCCTTCGCTGGACTCGGCCTTGGCGACGGTGCTCCACTTGAGCCCCGTGGGAAACCCCGCGCCGCCCCGGCCGCGAAGCCCGCTCTTGGTGACCTCGGCGATCACCTGCTCCGGCGCCATCTCCGTCAGCGCCTTGACCAGCGCCCCGTACCCGCCGGCGGCGACGTAGTCCTCGATCCGCTCCGGATCGATCTCGCCGCAGTTCTCCAGCACGACCTTCTTCTGCTTGGTGAAAAAGGGCAGGTCGGCCGGCAGCGCCTGGACGGACTCGGGGGCGGCGCCGTCCACGGCGTCGACCAGGGCGTCGGCGTCCTTGTCGGTGACGTGCTGATACATCCGATCCTCATCGATGCGCACCAGCGGCCCGGCGGCGCAAAGCCCCATGCACCCGACCCCCTTGACGCCACACGTCTTGTCCAGCCCGCGCTGCTTGACCGTCTCGCCCAGGCCCTTGAGCAGCGCCTCGCCCCCGGCGCTGCGGCAGCCCGCGGCGTTGCACACGCGAATGGTGTGCGCCGGCGGCTCGGCCTGCTGCTCCTTGTC
>SKPT01000557.1 GCA_007119405.1 Phycisphaeraceae bacterium | reverse complement strand
TTGTCGTCGGCTCAGAACTGGATGCCGATGCCGCCGGTGATCGCGTGCGTGCTCTCGTTGGACGAGAACCGCCCGTCATACTGCAAAAAGCCGGTCATCGTCCGCGAGATCACGGCATTCATCCCCAGGCCGGTGCGGATCGAGCTGCGGTCGGGGCTCGGCCCGGCGACCGTGAACGACCCGGGCGTGCCCACAAACTGGAAATTCACGTCGTTGTCGTCGCCCAGGAACTCGTACGACCAGCC
This sequence comes from Phycisphaeraceae bacterium, assembly GCA_007119405.1. Next base: position 4,689 of record SKPT01000557.1, on the reverse strand, counting down.
CAGGAACGCGTTGGGCACCACGCGGGGGCCATCCGTGACGATGTGATGCTCGATGCGAACGCCCAGCGTCGATTCCAGCGAATCGACCGTCTGGCTGGAGAAGCGCTTGTCGCCCAGGCCCCCCTGCTCCTCGAAGCTGTCGCGACGGTAGTGCATGTAGGTCGCCGCCGCCGTCGGAATCAGGTACGTCTGCCGGTTGTCGAGCTGGTGGCGGTAGCCGCCCGTCACGTGGACCGTGATGTCCTGGGCGTTGAAGTCGGCCTCGGTCGTGGCGTTGTTCAGGCCCACGAGCTCGTAGTCATTGTCGTGGTAGCCCCACGTCGCCGAAGCATCGATGAACAGGCTCCCCATCGTCGCGCTGGCGTAGGGCCCGACCCGGAAGGTCTCGATGTCGCCGTCGCCCCGGCCTTCGCGAAAGTCGATGTCCGTCCGCGTGTACCCGGCGCTGACCCCCACGAACAGCGACCGCGTCAGGCTGTAGTCCATCCCCACCATCACCCCGCCGCTGCGCGAGCTCAGGCCCACGCGATCCGACGTCGAGTCGATCCGGTCGAACAGCCCGTAGGCCGCCACCCACGCGTTGAACGGATGGTCCAGCGGATCCTCCGGCAGCCGGCCGAGGCCCCGGTCCATCCGCCCGTACTCGTACCGGTCGTCGCGCCAACCGCCCAGCCAGTCGTCCGCCTGCGCGAACTGCACCGCCTCCGTCGAGGCCACGGCGAACACCGGCCGGTTCTCGTTCGACCCGATCGGGCCGAAACGGTCGTATCCGGCATACCGCCGACCCAGCCGCGCCGTCCGCGACTGGTCGTGCACCTCGCCGTGGAAGCCCCGGCTGACCTGCATCGCGCTGGCCGCCGCCGCCGTGTAGATCACCGGGTTCTCCGCACGCAGCGCCGCGTTGAACGTGTCGGCATCGATCGACGCCGCGTCGATCGCCCCGACCAGGTCGCCGATTTCGTCGGCCGCGACGAGCTGGTCCAGGATCTGGGCGAACGAACGGTTGCTTCTTCCGCGCACCAGGTCCGGGTCGTCGAACGGGTTGCGCTGGGCCACAACCACCAGGGCGTTGTCGTTGTCCCACGCGTCCGCGTCGAGCTCGAAGCTCAGGAAAAGCGGGGCGATCTGCGTGTTGTCCACCAACGTCTCCGGCAGCGTCGCCGCCGCGGGGATCATGTCGTTGGCCGTCATCAGCGTGTACTGCGCCCCGTCGCCGATGAACGATCCCGCGGCGCGGACCACGAAAAACGTCGCGCCCGGCGTGACGTCCACATCGCCCACCACCTCGATCCGGTCGCTCGTGCCCGCCGGGCCCAGCGCAAAAGTCGCCTCGCTGCCGTTGGCGAAGCTGGCGTCGCCGCCGACGTTCAAGGTGCCCACCGAGCCGTCGAGATTCTGCGGCCGGACGTTGCCGCGGTTGTTGACCGTCAACGTGCCGGCGAGCTCACCGCCGCCGCGCAGCTGACCCTCTGTGCCCAGCGTCACCGCGCCGCCGAGCGACGTGCCCTCGGGCAGCTCCACCAGCGTTCGCGAGACCGTCGTGTCCCCGCCGAGTGACGCGCCCGTGGCGGCGTTGAAGCGCACCAGGCCGTTGACGAACGTGTTGTCGCCGGTGTTCGTCCCCTCGCCGAACAGCCAGAGCGTGTTGTTGTGCTGCTTGGTCAGGCCGCCGGTCCCCGAAATGTCGGCGTGGATCTCCAGGTCGGTGTTCCCACCGATGGTCAGCGTGTCGTTGAGCGTGATCGTCGCGGTCTCGGTGATGATCGACGGGGCGATCGAGTTGATTTCCAGCGCCGCGTTGGCGTCGGCGGTGATCGGCGAGAGGAACGTCACCGGGTGCCGGGTGCCGACGACCAGCCGGCCATGCAGGTGAACCTCCTGCTGAAGGTCGAACGGCGTGCCGATGGCGCGGATCGTCGCCTGCTGCCCGGCCAGCACGTGGTCGACGATCACCCGCTGGGCGCCGCCGAAAGCGTCGACGTGCTCCAGATCGACCGTCCCGGCCCGCAGCAGCACGTCGCCCGTGAAGAGGTTGGCGCTGCCGAGCACCGCCCGGCCGGTGCCCTCCTTGACCAAGCTAATGTTGCTCCAGGTGTCGACCGTGCCGCCCGAGCCATGAATCGTCCCATCCAGCCGCAGCAGCGACCCGGACAGGCTCCTCGCAGTGAAGGCATGGACGTCGGCGTCGACCTCGCCGGTGTGCGTGGCGATGACGCCGCCCTCGGCGGTCAGGCCCCAGTTGCCGTCAACCAGCCGAATCTCCCCCTCGAGCGTGATGTTGCCCCCCAGCGACCCGAAGCCCGGATAGCCGGTGGCCAGGAACGCCGGGTCGTATGATATGGCCGTGTACTCCTCCGGCCGAAACGCCCCGCCGATGGCCAATTGCGCCTCCAGGTCGAAGTCGTAGTCCAGCGTCAGCGGCTCGCCGTGCAGGCCGGAGATGCGGTTGATCGCCCCGGCGCCGCCAGTGACCAGAACGGTGGGGTTCTGGCCGAGCGACTCCTCGTTGCCGATGACCACCCGCCCGTTGTTGAGGATCAACTGGCCGGTGAAGGCCTGATTCTGGTTGAGGTAGAGATTGCCCCCCAAGGCACCGTCGCCAACCATCACGTCCCCGGGGCCCTCGATCACCGGGCCGGTTACGTTCACCCAGTTCGTCACCGTCAACGTCTGCGTGTCCAGGTCGATCCTCGCGCCGATCTGCGGCAGCATCAGGCCCACGCCGCCCTCGATCGGCATGTCGTCGTACAGCCAGATGTCATTGCGAATGACCTGGAACGCCCCCGACACGTTCTGAATGCCGCCCGAGCCCATGAACAGCGTGTTGCCACGCAGTTCATATTCAACGCTGTCACTGTCCAGGTCGATCAGCACGTCAACGTACTCGACCTCGATCGTCTCGGTCGGGTCCATCGGATCCGGCTCCTCGACCGTCTCGACCTCGAGGAGGTAGGGCTGCTCGAACCGCAACTCCCAAACGCCCCAGTGCTGCTGGCCGGGCGTCGTGGCGTCGACCACGCTGGGCGAGCCGCCCTCGGTGCCGAAGATCAGGATCGGGCCGTCCGGCGGCGGCTCCGGGCTGTCGATCGGCCCCGGCGGCCCGCCGAAGTCCAGCTCGTCCCGGACCTCGGCCGGATCCCAGCCCTGCCAGGACCCCGGCTGGTTCCAGAAGGCGTTGTCGTCACCGACCCACTCCCATGCCTCATCGGGCATGTAGAGCGGGTGATACGTGCGCAGCACCTGCGCCGACACGCTCGCGGGGGCGATCAGAATCGCGAGGCCCAGGATGCAAATACCCGCCAGCGACACACCCTTTGCCCACGGACATCCCGCCTCGCACTTCGGATCGATCATTACCGGCTCCTTCACAAAAAGGGCACCCGGCTCGGGTGCATGCTGCACGGCGCCTCGGGGCAGGGCCGAATCGATAACCCGAATTACAATCGAAGCGTCTGGCGCCGTCAAGCCGACGGCTCCGCCTGCGCCGCTCCGGACGCCTCTGCGGCCCCCCGCCCCCGGCGCCCGCCCGGCGCCCCCTAGGCAAGCCCGGCAGCCACAAGACTCGAAAAATCACGACCCACATCCCGGCGATTCTCTATTGCCGCCCCCGCCCGTCCTGACGTAAACTGCGCGACCGGCCTGGGCCAAGATCGTCCCGGCCTGGCCCGCGGTGGTGGCGGGCCGGTGGCCTGTGGTGCGCTTTTGCGCACCGGGACGGAGAGGGAGAGCCAAGCACGTGCTCCGGGGCCTGGGAGTGCCGAGCCTTGCACCTTCGCGCCTTGGCCTTGCTCACCCTCGCCGTGACCTCGGCCTCACCGCTGCGCGCCGCCTACATCAGCGAGCTGCTGCTGGGCGGGCCCATGCCCGATGCCGTCGAGATCACCGCCTCGCCCGTCTCGCCCGCCTCGGTCGAGTTGGCCATCGTCGACGCCGGCCCCGGCCGCGCCGGCGACGTGCTGGCCCTGCTCGAACTGGAGCTCGACGCCCCCGTCACCCTCTTCACCGCCGCCGACTGGCCCGCCGAGCTCTGGACCTCCCACGCCCCGCTCCCGCCGCGCCGACTCACCCTGGCCCCCAACGCCCTGGCCCCGCTGGCCCCCGCCGCCGCCGCCGACAACGACACCGCCCCCGCCGCGTCACGCACCCTCATCCTCCTTGCCCCCGGCTCCGGGCTGGCCGCCGGCCGAGCCAACCTCTTCCACGACGCCACCCAGCGCGACCGCTTCGACAGCGCCACCATCCTCGACCTGCTCACCCTCGCCCCCGGCGCCGCGCCCGTCGGCTACGACCACGAGCTCGCCGCCGACCCCGCCACGGGCTGGGCGATCTCCCGCCCCAGGTCCCCCCACGGCCAGGCGCCGCAGGACAAGCTGCTGGTCGGCCCGGCCGACGAAACGGGCCGGCTCCTGGGCCTGCCCCACGCCTATCACCTCACCCCCGGCTGGCAGAACGAAACCTATATCCCCGAGCCCGGCGTCGCGGCCCTCATCGCCGTCGCCCTGATAGGCATCCTCCCGCGCCGGCCAACGCGCGCACCGCCGCCGCTTCGCTCCACCCGCCCGGCAGGGGCATGAGGCGACGGGGCCGCTGGTTATGACGACACGGAACTTTGCGAGGCCGGCTCGGTCTCGTCGGCTTCCGCCGAGGTGGGGGCCTGGTCGTCGCCCGCGGCCGGGAGGCTCGCCGGGG
>SKPT01000442.1 GCA_007119405.1 Phycisphaeraceae bacterium | reverse complement strand
TTCGATGATGCCCTGGGTGATCTCCATGTTGTTGACGTTGAACGCCCCGACACCGAAGCCGCCCTCGTAGGCGAGATCGAACATGGGTCTGGTGGTCATGAGCATGGGCGTTTCTCCTGCCGCGTGTGAGTGGTGTAGAGATGACATTTTATCGGATTCCCCGCTCCGATGCGCGCGCGGCGATGGGAAACGGCCGGCCGCCGGGGGCGCCGACGGCAGGGGGGCGATCCCGCCCTTCGCTCGCGGACTCGCTCAGGACGGGCGTTGAGCGTGGGGGCAGCTTCCCCGGTCCGCCGGGCTCACGCCACGGCGATCTCCGGGTCGCGGTAGACGTCCTGGATCGTGTGCAGCAGCTCGATGCCCTCGCGGCGCGGCCGCTGGAACGCCTTGCGGCCGGAGATCAGCCCGATGCCGCCGGCCCGTTTGTTGATTACGGCCGTGCGCACCGCCTCGGCGAAGTCGTCCTTGCCCGACGCCCCGCCGGAGTTCACCAGCGGCGCCCGGCCCATGTAGCCGTTGGCGACCTGGTAGCGGCAAAGCTCGATGGGGTGATCGCCCGGGGTCAACTCCTCCATCTCCTCGCGACGCTTGCCGAAGCCGATCGCCTTGAACCCGCCGTTGGTCTCCGGCAGCTTCTGCTTGATCAGGTCCGCCTCGATCGTCGCCGCGAGGTGGTTCGCCTGCCCGGTCATGTCGGCGGCGAGGTGGTAGTCCGTCCCGTCATGCCGGAACGCGCTGTTGCGCAGGTAGCACCAGAGCACCGTCACCATGCCCAGCTCGTGGGCGACGCGGAACGCCTCGGACACCTCCTGGAGCTGGCGGTCGCTCTGCTCGCTGCCGAAGTAGACCGTCGCGCCGACGCCGACGGCCCCGAGCTCGAAGGCCTGCCGCACGTCGGCGAACATGATCTGGTCGTAGTGGTTGGGGTAGGTCAGCAGCTCGTTGTGGTTGAGCTTGACGATGAAGGGGATCCTGTGGGCGAAGCGGCGGGCGCACGCTCCGAGCACGCCCAGCGTCGAGGCCACGGCGTTGCACCCGCCCTCGATGCCCAGCTCGACGACGTTGACGGGGTCGAAGTAGTCCGGGTTGGGCGAGAAGGCCGCGCCCGCCCCGTGCTCGACGCCCTGGTCCACGGGCAGGATGGAGACGTAGCCCGTGCCGGCGAGCCGGCCGGTGTTCAGAATCTGCTGGAAGTTGCGCAGCACCGCGGCCGGGCGGTCGCTGCACGCCAGGATGCGGTCGACGAAGTCGGGCCCGGGCAGGTGCAGGCGGTCGCGTGAAAAGCCGCGGGCCTCGTGGTGCAGCAGATCCTGCCCTTCCTCGCCGAGTCGCTCGAGTATCGATCCAAGGTCAACAGCAGCACGCATGAAACCTCCTCGGAAGAAGACGGAACCACCGATGCATGGTGATGCACACTGATCGATCCGCTCCTGATCCTGATTCCTACAGAAACCACGATCAACATCAGGAGCGGAAGTTGCACCCATCGGTGATTCCCGTACAACTTGGCGTCATGGCCGATCCGCCCACGCGTCACATCACCGCTCCGCGCGGATTCTATGCCGCGGGCACGACCTGCGGCATCAAGGAATCGGGGCACCCGGACCTGGGGCTGATCGTGTGCGATCGCGCCGCCACGGCCGCGGGCGTGCTGACGCGCAGCCGCACCCCGGCGGCGCCGATCCTGGTCAACAAGCGCCACCTGCGAGGCGGGCGGGCGCGGGCGATCGTCATCAACTCGGGCAACGCCAACGCGTCCACGGGCAAGGCGGGCCTGGCCGACGCCCGCGCCATGTGCCGCCGCGTCACCACCGGGCTGCGCGCGCTGAACCACGACGCGACCGCCGACGGCCTGCGCCCCAGCGACGTGCTCGTCGCCTCCACCGGCCTCATCGGGCATCGCCTGCCCATGGACCGCGTCACCGCGGGCATCGACCACCTGGTGACCAAGATTCACCGCGACGCCGCCGCCGACGCCGAGCTCGCCCGCGCCATGCTCACCACGGACCTCGCGATCAAGGCGGCGCACCGCCGCGTGAGGATCGGGGGTAAGCGTGTGCAGGTGGCGGGGGTCGCCAAGGGCTCGGGCATGATCGCGCCGAACATGGCCACCATGCTCGCGTTCATCACCACCGACGCCGCCATCGCGGTCGCGCCGCTGCGGCAGGCCTTGCGCCAGGCCGCGGCCGCGAGCTTCAACCGCATCAGCGTCGACCAGCACACCAGCCCCAGCGACATGGTCCTGGCGCTGGCCAGCGGCGCGGCGGGGCACGAGACGATCACCGGCCCCGGCGCCGAGCTCGACGCGCTGGCCGCGGCGCTGACCGAGTTGTGTCAGGATCTGGCGCACCAGATCGTCGCCGACGGCGAGGGGGCGACGCGCATCTTCCGCGTCGAGGTCCGCCGGGCGCGCTCGCAGCGAGAGGCGGATCGCGTGGGCAAGGCGATCGTCGACTCGCCGCTGGTCAAGACGGCCGTGCACGGGGCCGACCCCAACTGGGGCCGGATCGTCACCGCCGCCGGCTACAGCGGGGCGGCGATCAACCCCGGCCGCATGTCGCTGCACATCGGTGGCGCGGACGGCGTCTGCGTCTACGACGCCGGCACGCCGACATCGCTGACCCGCACCGATCTGCGCAAGCTGAACCGGCTGATGCACAAGCGCGAGGTGACCTTCACGCTCACGCTCAACCGCGGCGAGGCCGACGTTGACTGGCTCGGCTGCGACCTGTCGCGGCAATACATCGCGATCAACGCCGACTACACGACGTAAGCCCCGGAACGGCGATCAGGGTCGGGCCGCCTGCGAGGCCGAGCGATACGTCAGGCCGTGCTCGAGGTAGAACTTCAGCAGCGTCAGGGCCTCGCCCCAGCCGACGCTGCACTCGGCGAAGAGGTTGAGCCCGGCCTGATCGGGCGTGTGCCCGCCGTCGGTCAACGTCAGTCGCGTCCCGTCGGCTTCCGCCGCCAGCTCGATCGTCACCAGCGTCGGGCCGCCCGCGCTGCCGGCGTTCCACTGGAATGCGAAGCGTTTGTCGGGCACGACCTCGCGGACGGTCGCGTGGTCCTCGGCATCGACGCCGTACGGCCCGCTGCCGCGCCACCGCAGGTCAAAGCGGCCACCCGGCTGCGCCTCGAGCACCGTGCCCTGGGTGAACCAGCCGTCCCAGCCCGCGGCCGTGGTGAGCGTGCGGTACACGACATCCGGTGACGCCGCGATGAACACGCGATGCGCGATGGCCGGCAGTTCGCCCACGCAACGGCTCCCGTGAAGGCCGGGCCACCGCGGCCGCCCGGCTCAGGCTACCGCGGCCCGAGGACCCGCACAAGCGTGTGGCCTCGACGACCAGGCTTTGCCATCCCCGCCCCGCCCGCAGTATCATCGCCCACTTGCCCCCCGCAAGGAGAACCGCCGTGGCCTCACCCGACGACCGCCGCTACAGCCAGACGCACGAGTGGTACAAGCCCGAGGGCGAGCTCGTGACGGTCGGCATCTCCCAGTTCGCCGTCGATGAGCTGACCGACATCACCTTCCTCGAGATCCTCACCACCGAGGGCGAGATCGCCAAGGGCGAGACCTTCGGCGAGATCGAGTCGGTCAAGACCACCAGCGAGCTCTACAGCGCCCTCGACGGCGAGGTGGTCGAGGCCAACCAGCAGGCCATCGAGAACCCGGCTTTGCTCAACGAAGACCCCTACGACAAGGGCTGGCTCATCAAGCTCCGCCCCAGCGACCCGGCTCAGCTCGACGCCCTCATGACCGCCGAGCAATACGACCAGCAGCAGAGCTGAAGCGAAACTGCGGGATGCGGAATGCAGGCACGCGGCGCTTTACCGTTGCCCGGGCAATCCCGCCCTTCGCTCGCGGACTCGCTCAGGACGGGCGTTAACCGAGGGGCAAAGCACTGCACGACGGGTGGGTCCGTCCTTCCGGTTTCTGCATTCTGAATTCTGAGTTCTGAATTCTGAATTCTCAAACCCCTCCGACTTTCCCAAACCCCCTCATCAAAAACCCGCCCGCGCGCCCCTTGGCCCTTGCGCCGCCGGGTGTTACCATTGACTGACTCGGCGGCGGGCCCGTGGGACGGGGGCAACTGGAACCAAGCGATGATCGTCGACGTTCACACGCGTGTCTTCACCTCCACCGACCAGCTCGGCGGCGCGGCCGAGCGTTTGCGCCGCGGCCGGGGTGAGCCGTGGCGCCGCGTCACCGCCACGGCCGAGGACCATGACCGGGCCATGGCGCGGGTCGATGCCGCGCTGATCCTCGGGTTCGAGTCGCGGCTGCTCGGCGCCAGCATCAGCCACGAGCAGGTCGCCCAGTGCGTCCAGCGCAACCCGCGGCGCTACCTCGGCTTCGCCGGCATCGACCCCACCGCCGGCGACCCGGTCGCCAGCCTTGAGCGCGCCCGCGCCCTGGGCATGGCGGGCGTGACGGTCAGCCCCGCCGCGGCCGGCTTCCACCCGACCGACACCCGCGCCATGGCCCTGTTCGAGGCCATGGAGCAGCACAACATCCCGCTGCTCGTCGACCCCGGCACCCGCTGGGCCCGCGAGGCCCGCATGGAGTTCGGCCAACCCCACCTGCTCGACGAGCTCGCCCGCAGCCTGCCCCGGCTCAAGATCGTCGTCGCCGGGCTCGGCCACCCGTTCATCGACCAGGGCCTGGCGCTGATCGCCAAGCACCCGACGGTCTTCGCCGACCTCTCCGAGCTCGTGCTCAGCCCCTGGCAGCTCTACAACACCCTCGTGCTGGCCCACCAGCAGCGCGTCACCGACCAACTGCTGTTCGGCAGCAACTTCCCCCTGGCCACGCCCGAGCAGGCGATCGTGACCATCTACAGCGTCAACACCTTCGTCCAGGGCACCCACCTGCCCACGGTCCCGCGCGAGCAGCTCCGGTCGATCGTCGAGCGCGACGCCCTGCGCTGCCTCGGCCTGGGCC
>SKPT01000347.1 GCA_007119405.1 Phycisphaeraceae bacterium | reverse complement strand
TTCGTGCCGCTGTGGGGCATCGCGGTGGTGCTGATTTACGCGATGCGCCGGATCGACTGTCGCAGGTGCGGGGTGAAGGTCGAACAGGTGCCGTGGGCCGAGCCGGGCAGCAAGCAGACGGCCACGCAAGCCTTGCAAGTGTTCCTGGCCGGATGGGCGCGGCGGTTGAGCTGGCGGGATGTGGGCGCGATCTTCGGGTTCAGTTGGGAGCAGGTGTTCCGCAGCGTGCAGGCGGTGGTGGCGTACGGGCTTGAACATCGCGATCTGTCGTGCATCGAGGCCATCGGCGTGGACGAGGTGGCGTATCGCAAGGGGCACAAGTACCTGACGCTGGTTTACCAGATCGAGGAGGGCAAGCGTCGGCTGCTGCACGTGTCCAAGGGGCGGACGGTCCGGAGCCTGCTGCGTTTTTTTCGGATGCTCGGGCGTGAGCGGGCGGGGTCGATCCGGTACGTGTGCTCGGACATGTGGCAGGCGTACCTGAAGGTGATCACGAAGAAGCTGCCGCATGCGGTGCACATTCTGGATCGCTATCACATCGTGGCGAACCTGAACAAGGCGCTGGACGAGGTGCGTGCGGCCGAGGCCCGGCGGCTCAAGGCCGAGGGTTACGAGGCGCATCTGCACAAGACGCGTTGGTGCCTGCTCAAGCGCAAGGCGAACCTGACGGTCACGCAGCGTGCCCGGCTGCGTGATCTGTTGCAGTACGACTTGAAGACGGTGCGGGCGTATCTGAAGGTGCAGGCGTTGCACTGGCTGTGGGAGTACCGCTCGCCGACATGGGCGGGCAAGTTCCTGGACGCGTGGTGCCGTGACGTGATGCGCAGCCGGATCGAGCCGCTGAAGAAGGTGGCGCGGAGCCTGCGTCGTCATCGGCCGCTGATCTTGAACTGGTTCGAGGCGAAGAAGCGTTACAACGCGGGGATCGTGGAGGGCTTGAACGCGAATGTGAAACTGGGGTTCAGAAAGGCGTACGGCTTCCGGACGTATGAGGCGGCGGAAGTGGCGTTATATCACCGACTTGGCGACCTGCCGGAGCCGGAGATCGCCCACAGATTCTGCTGAGGAGGCCAAAAATATTAGCATGCGGCCGGGGCGGCGCAACCCCCGTTGAGGCCATTCGGTGGCGGTGGTGGATTTTCAGGGACCCCCCGATGGCCCCGGTAGATCCCTCGCACATGCTCCCCACAAAGCCCGCGTCCGGGGCGCGACCGCCACAGAGCCCTCGCTGCCCGACGCCGGTGCCGGCGTCCATTATGAGCCCGACGGCGAGTTCACCATGGACGCCATGCACGAGATCACCTAAACCATATGTCCTACTTCGTGCCTGCCCCCGCCGGTGACCGCGCCGCGAGGGTCATCCGGTTGGTCCGGGGCGGGCGAACCAGCACCAGGCGCGGCACTGGCGGGCGACATCCTGCGGGGCGTGCTCGACCCGCTCTTGACGCTCGAGGAAGAGCTGCGGGTGTCAGGTTTCGGCATGGGGTTGCTGGGGCTGCCCCGCCGCCCGCATGACGGCGAGGCGGGCTTCCTCCAGTTCCTGCTCGCATTCACGCACCCGACTCTGGGCTTGGGCGTAGTTCTTCGCCGCGGCGGTGAACCGGTCCAGGGCCGCGGCGAGCGGGTCGTCCGCCGTGGCGGCCGGTGCCGGCGTCTGCTCTGCCACGGCCTCGGGGGTCTCCGTCGCCGCCGGCGCCGACGTTTTACGGCGTCGCAACTCGTCCGCCGGCATAACCACCACCTCCTTGATGGCGTGATGGCGGAGGATCGAACCGGCGGAGCGGTTGGCGCCCGTCAGCGTGTCGAAGTGGCTGGCCCGTCGCCAGTCCGGATCCCACTGGTGGCGGCGACGGTCCCAGACCTCGCCGTTGGCGGGGCGGTAGAGGACGTAGGGCGGATCGCCCGGGATCTGAGATCGCACGCCCTTGCCGTTGCCGTGCGTCGTCGTGGCCATGTTGGTGTTCCTGGCGGAGTGAGGCGCGACAGGATACGGCGTCGCGTAAGCCCACGCCAGTGATCGTCGCCGGCGGGCTTGAAAGCGGTGCCTCACCGCCTGCATGGCGGCGGCCCGGTACGCGCGGCTGGGCGGAATCGTGGCCCACCGGTGCTTGCTCACCCGATAATCCGGATGGCCCACGGAGACGCCGATCGTGACCGACAACCGGATGGAGCTGCTGGCCCTGCTCAACCCCGACCCGAGGTACGCAGCCGAGATCGACATGCTGGCGGGGGATCTGGGCGTGAGCCGCAGCAACGTCAAGCGACTCGTCGCCCAGCTTCAGGATGCGGGATTTCAGATCGCGAGCAACGAGGGGCGTGTCTGGATTGAGCCGACGGGCTGGGACCATGCCCAAGAGGCGGCCGAACGTTACCTGGCCCAGCAGCCGGATTGAGCGGGGATCGTGATGCTCATGGCATTGGTGGTGTTGTGAGCCCTGTCCGGCGGTGTTAGGGTGCCGGTGCACGAGGGTCGCAGGCGTGTCGCGGGCGACCAAAGGCTGTGAGCACCCTCTGCCGCCAGTCGCAGGAGTCCATCATGTTTGTACTGACCGATGCCGCCCGGGAGCACTTGAGCAAGCTACTGGATCAGGCGGAGGCGCCCCAGGGCGCTGCCGCCCGCGTCGTCCACGAGGAGGAGGGGTTGACCCTCTCGATCGATCAGCCGCGGGAAGACGACGAGCGGTTCGAGTATGAAGGCCGCACGGTCCTGCTGCTCGACCCGCAGGTCGCCGAGGCCCTCGATGGACAGACGCTGGACGTGGAGCAAGGCGAGGACGGGCCCGTGATGACCGTGCAGGACAACGGGTGAGGCGAGGCGCCACCGGCCGCGAAGCGCGTCAGCGCGCTTCGGGATGCCGTACGGCCCCCTGATCAACACCTGTTTCCAGCGAGTTTTGACCGGCCCAAGCTCCGGCGTCGCGGGCAGGGGCCACGCCCGGTCGTCGACGTGCGCCACGCCTTGATCGATGCCCACGCACGGCGCGGCCGTCCGGTGAAGCACTTGGCTGCGCGGCCTGCGCCGCCGCCTGGACGATGAGGGACGACTATGAGCGAGCACCTGCCCTGGCATCAACGCGTTCGCCGGTGGGGCCAGACCAACCTCAGCGAGCGCGACCCGCTGGACTACGACGCTGATTTCTGGCGCGAGCACTGGCGGCGGACGCGCGTTCAGGGCGTGATCGTCAACGCCGGCGGCATCGTCGCCTACTACCCCAGCAGTTTCGAGCTGCAATACCGCGCCCATCACCTGGGCGAGCGCGACCTCTTTGGCGAGGTCGCGGCCGCGGCGCGCGACGAGACCCTGGCGGTGCTGGCGCGGATGGACTCGAACCGGGCCGACGAACGCGTTTACCGGCAGCACCCGGACTGGTTCGCCTGCGACGCCGCCGGCGAGCCCTACCAGGCCCAGGGCCGGTACATCACCTGCATCAACGGGCCGTGGTACCGGCAGTTCCTGCCCGGCGTGCTGCGCGAGATCATCGAGCGCTACAAGCCCGAGGGTTTCACCGACAACAGTTGGAGCGGCCTGCCGCGCGATCGCATCTGCTACTGCACGCATTGCCGGACAAAGTTCCGCGAGGACGAGGGCGTTGAGTTGCCCGCGGTGGTGGATTGGGATGATCACAGCTATCGCCAATGGGTGCGATGGAGCTATCGCTGCCGGCTGGAGCTGTGGGACCTGAACAACGCCACGACGCAGGACGCCGGCGGCGAGCATTGCCTGTGGCTGGGGATGCTCAACGGCAACCCGATCGGCCAGAGCCGGGCGCTGCGCGACCTGGCGGCGATCGGCCGGCGCTCGCGGATCATCATGTGCGATCACCAGTCGCGCGACCGGGTCAACGGCTTTGAGCAGAACGGGCTCAACGGCAAGCTGTTGCACGGCGTGATGGGCCAGCCGGGGCAGGTGCCCGAGAGCATGGCCATGTACGTGCGTGGCGAGCGGCCGTTCCGCGTCGCCAGCAACCCGCCCGGCGAGGCGCGCACGTGGATGATCGAGGGCTTTGCCGGCGGCATCTCACCCTGGTGGCATCACATCACGGCCCGGCACGAGGATCGCCGCCAGTACCGCACCGCCGAGCCGCTGATGCGCTGGCACGAGGCGAACGAGGCTTACCTCTACGACCGCCAGCCCGTGGCGGGCGTGGGCGTGCTCTGGTCGCATGAGAACATCGACTTCTACGGCCGCGACGACGCCGAGCAGCGCGTGGGCCTGCCGTTTCGCGGTGCTGCGCAGGCGCTGACACGGGCCTGCATCCCCTACCTGCCTGTCCACGCCGATGCGGTGGACGAGCACACCGATGACCTGGCGACGCTCATCCTGCCCAACCTGGCCGTGATGACGGACGAGCAGGTCGCAGGCGTGCGACGGTTCGTCGAGCGCGGCGGCGGGCTGCTGGCGACGGGGCGCACGAGCCTGCTCGACGCGTGGGGCGACCGACGGGAGGACTTCGCGCTGGCCGACGTCCTGGGCGTGCATGTGGCCGACGAGTCGGGCGAGACGGTCGACCCACGGGATGGAAGCTGGGAGGCCTATGCGACGCACAGCTACCTGCGTCTGACCCCGGAGCTCAACCAGGGCTCACCGGTGGAGCAGCCCGCGCCGCAGCCTGATCGCCATCGCGTGTTCGCCGGCTTCGACGAGACGGATCTGCTGCCGTTCGGTGGCGAGCTCCAGCGCGTGCGCGCCGACGCAAGGACGCAGGTGCTGGCGACGTACGTGCCGCCGTTTCCGATCTACCCGCCCGAGTTCTGTTGGACTGACGCGCCGCGCACCGACACGCCGGCGTTGGTCCTGCGCGAGCAAGGCAGCGCCGCCGGCTGCGTGGCGTACCTGCCCGCCGACATTGACCGCTGCTACGGGCGGTACCAGTTGCCTGACCATGGCGATCTGCTCGCCAACCTCGTGCGCTGGACGGCTCGCGACCGCATGCCGCTCGTGGTGGAGGGGCCGGGCTA
>SKPT01000321.1 GCA_007119405.1 Phycisphaeraceae bacterium | reverse complement strand
GGCCTCGGCCGTGCTCAGCGAGATCAGCGACGACTGGGAAACCGCTCGGACCTACCTCAACATGGAAGCCCGATGACCCGCCCACTCAACGGCGATTTACAGAAGAAGGGTTGCTTTATCGGGGCCATTGTGGGGCTATCACATCAAAGAGTTTGGTGCCACAGCACCCAATAATCCCGTCTACATTCAATTTGACGCTGGAAACACAGTTGTGCGACACTGGACGCATTAGCTTGGTACCGGGGCCGGACGAACAGCCGGGGCGAGGAAAGGGGACAGGAGTTATTTTGACGGGGGTGGGCCGGTTCCGTAGGCTCTACCCATGCCACGCCGCGCCCGCCAGTGTCCGCCCGGCTACGTCTACCACGTGCTCAACCGTGGGGTGGGGCGGATGACGCTGTTCGAGGATGACGACGATTACGCCGCATTCGAGCGGGCGATGATGCGAACCCGTCAGCGTGTGCCCGGCGTGGAGCTGTTCGCTTGGTGCCTGATGCCCAACCACTGGCACCTGCTCATGCGGCCGAAGCGGGTCGGGGCCCTGTCCGCCTTCATGCGTCTGTTCCCCGTCATACACCGCCAGCGCTGGCACGCCGGGTGCCACTGACAAGCGGAGTCCGCGGAGCTTGTCAGTGTTCCCAACGTGCCGTCGCCACGGTACAATCGGCGCGTGTCGCTCTTTGACAATCCAACCTTCGCCCACGACGCCGCCGGCAATCTCACCTACGACGGCGTGCACGGCTACGCCTACCATGCCTGGAACCGCCTCGTGGCCATCCACCGCGCCTACCGCGATCCGGACAACAACGACACGCTGGAGTTCGGCAGCGATATCCAGCACCACCGCTACGACGGCCTGGGCCGGCGCATCGCCCGCGAGGTCATCCCGCTGCCCCCCCGTTGCGCTTCGGGTGGCCTGCCCCCAAATCATGTACCAGGTTGAGTGAGAGCCAGGGGTGATGATACTGCCGCTGGCTGAGCCGGGGGGCGGGGCGATGCGCCGACGGCCCAGGGGTTGCCCACGGGACGCAATAGCGGCGTGCAGGGAGACGAGGGGCTTGACCGGCCCGTCGGCCAGGGGCACACTGGCGAGGTGGCGGGCGCGGGGCGGGGTGGGTGATCGAGTTGCCCGAAAGGAATTGGCCATGACCTGGCGATCCGGTTTCGTGTTCGTTCTCCTCGCGCTGCTGGTCGCCCCCGCCTCCGCGCCCGCCGGCGCGGACCAGATCGGCCTGGACTTCAGCGCCTACGCCTACTCCGGCCAGCGCCTGGACATCTCGGAGCAGACGCGCGGCAACGCGCGCGACAGCGCGTGGCATCCGCAAGGCAAGAAGCTGTTCGTCGTCGGACGCGGCACCCAGAAGCTGCTCGCCTACCAGGCCGAAGAGCCCTGGCAACTCGACGACGCCACGCTCACCGGCGCGTTCAGCCTGACCGACGACCTTGCCGTGGCCACCGGCTCCAACGCCCACGGGCTGCACTTCAAGGACAGCGGGGAAAAGATCTGGGTCATGAACCGCACGCAGATCCACGCCTTCACGCTCTCCACGCCTTGGGACGTGACCACCGCCGAGCAGACCAACCACGCACCGCTGCACGAGCAGGTGCGCGGCCTGCACAGCCACGGCATGACGTTCAAGCCCGACGGCAGCATGCTCTACGTCGACGACCGCGTGGCCGGACATATCTTCGCCTTCGAGTTGTCCACGGCCTGGGACGTGTCCACCGCTGCGCTGAAGGCGGTATTGGACATTCGCGAGCAGCAGGAGGCGGTGCGCGGCATCGCGTTCATCCAGGACGGCCGCGTGATGCTGCTGCTGGACACCGCCCGGCAGGAGGTGCTGCAATTCCACCTCGACGAAGCCTACGACATCACGACGGCCGAGTACGTCGACGCCTTCTCCGTCGCCGACGAGGCACGTTATCCGCAGGGTTTCAGTGTCGGTGCGGACGCCGAAGCGTTCTACATCACCGACACCGCGGGCCAGGCGGTGCTGAAGTACGTCCGCGAGGATGAGGCGCCGTGATCGGTGCGGAACGCCGGCAGCGGCAGTGCCCGGCGACAGGGCTCGCGGCGGCCGTCGCAGGCGCGCGGGGAATCGGACATCACAGCTTCTGCCGGAGGCGGAGGCGAAGGCGGTGCCGGGGTGGTGCGCCGGAAGAACCACCGCCTGCCCCCAGGCGACGCCCGGCGCCGGCCCCGCGCTGAGGGAGGGCCGGGACGATGGCCGAGAGGACGAGATCGAAAAAGGCCAGGCTACCTACCAGGCGTCAGACGCGTCGCGACGCCGCGTCGCTGTGGCCGAGCTGGTAGGAGGCCATGGCGTGCGCGCGTCGTGCAGAACGGATGAAGCGGCTGAGCGAGTTGCACGAACGCCTGATGGCGTTGATCGAGGAAGGGCGGCGGCTGCACCGGGTGCAGGGGTGATCGGCAGGACGGGGCAGGCCGGCAAGCCAGGAGCAGGCCCATGAGACCGAGCCGTGTGCATTGCGTGATCCTCGTCACGGCCATCGTCTCCTCCACCGCCTGCGCGGACAACGCGACCGAGACGGGGCCGCCCGCCGCCGACGCCTCATCACCCGTCAACTGGGCCAAGCCCATCGAGGTCGCGGCCGGTGACGCCCACCGCGGCCCGTGGCGGATGAACGAGTCGCAGTTCCACTACGTCGACGACCCGACCGTCGCCATCGACGGCGAGGGCCGCATGGCGATAGCCTGGGCCGACCAGCGCGAGCAGGACATCTACTTCCAGCTCTATTCGCCCGACGGCGAGCCCCTGCTCGCCGAGCCGGCCAACGTCTCGCGCAGCGGCGACGTCTTCTCCTGGCTGCCGCGCATGGCCCTCGACCCCGACGAGCCGGAGCACGTGTACATCCTCTGGCAGGAGATCCTCTTCACCGGCGGCACGCACGGCGGGGAGATCCTCTTCGCCCGCTCGACCGACGGCGGGGCCACGTTCTCTGAGCCCATCAACCTCTCCAACACGCCGGCCGGCGCGGGCAAGGGTCGCCTGACCCGTCGCTCCTGGCACAACGGCAGCCTCGACCTGGCGATCGGCGGCGACGGTACGCTCCATGCCACGTGGACGGAGTACGAGGGTTCCCTGCACGTCAGCCGGTCGACCGACGGTGGCCGGAGCTTCAGCGAGCCGGTGCACGTCGCCGGCGGCGATGCGGAGCCGGCGCGTGGCCCGAGCCTGGCCGTCGAGGACCAGGACACCGTGCACCTGGCGTGGACCGTGGGCGAGGACGCGGCCGCCGACATCCGCTTCGCCAGCTCGCGCGACGGCGGCCGCACGTTCGATGAGCCGCAACCCGTGGGCGCCGGCCCCGGCCACGCCGACGCGCCCAAGCTCGCCGTCGCCAACGACGGCACGATCCACCTCGTCTGCTCCGAAAGCCCACGCGGTCCGCTCCAGGGCTACCGCATCCAATACACGCGCCGCGTCCCCGGTGCCGACGCCTTCGAGCCGCCCCGCGAGATCGCCGCACCGGACGGTGACATCGCGAGCGTGGGCTTCCCCCACCTGGCGCTCGCCGGCGACGACCGCGTCTACCTGGCCTGGAAGCAGTTCCCCGACGCCCGCGGCCGTCCGCGCGGCCTGGGCTTCACGATGTCCAGCGACGGAGGCGACACGTTCGCTGCCGCCTCGATCGTGCCAGGTACGGACGACGAAGCCCTGGGCTTCAGCGGCAGCCAGCAGGGCCTGCTGATGAGCAAGCTCGCGGTCAACGACGCCGGCGCCATCGCCGTGGTCAACAGCACGTTCCGGCAGGGCCGCTCCAGCCACGTCTGGCTCATCCGCGGCCGGGTCGAGGCCGTGCCGGCGGGCGAGCCGTAACGCGATCACACACCTGCTGTGAGTCGCACGACGTGCGGTAAGATGCACCCACGCGCACTCGCCGGAGGCCCGCCATGCCGCCGAAGTCCACCAGGCGACGCGAGCGGGAACGCCGCACGGCGAAGCAGGCGCCGGCCAGACCCCCGTCACGCTCGCAGCGCCGCAAAGCCTACCAGCGGCTGTTCCATCGCCTCGGCTTCGACGAGCCGTGGCGCGGTGTCAGCATGCGCGTCGACCGCTGAACGTGCTCATCGGATAGGTTGCCACTGCCGGCGGGAAATCTCCAGCGCCGTTCCAACATCCACGGCGGCCTCATCCACGGCGGCGCTTAAGCAGCATCAGGCCAGCGAGGCCCAGCAGAACGAGGCTGCCCGGCTCGGGCACTGACTGCGTACCACCCGCCACGAGCAACTGCACGAACGGGGCGACGTCGCCCGTGTCGAACACGCGATCGCCATTGATGTCGCCGGGGATCGCAGGATCGATGCCATACGCGGTTTCATACGACTGCGGGTCGGTCAGGGCCGCGACGAACGGCGCGACGTCTCCCGTGTCGACCACGCCGTCAAGGTTCATGTCGCCGAGCAGGGCGGCCATCAGCACCACTTCATCGAGCGCGTGGTCCACTGTCAAAAACCCCTCGTCAGTCGTCGGCAGCAACGCCTCATCGAAGATGCCGGTGATCGCGTCGGCGGTCAGGATCGGCAGCGGCTGCCAGAGCGGCGGCGCCGGGCCGTCGAGCTTGACCTTGATGGTACCGGCGAGGCTGGCGTCGCCGGTCACCGCCAACTGACCGACCTGGCTGTCCGCGAGGGAAATCTCAAAGACGCCCTGGCTGGCCTGCGTGTAGGCCCCGAGGACCTCGAGCGGACGGGGCCCGCGCCGCGGCGAGACGATCCCTTCGTTGAGCAGGTCGGCTTCAACACCGCTGGCCCCGGCCAACGTTCCGCCGAGCAGCTCAACGTCGGCCGCGGTGACCGTGCCGTCGCTGAGCTCGACCGTGCCACCGTCCCAGACGCGCAGCGTCTGTCCGACCGTGGTCAGGGCCTGGTCTTCGACATGGATTGTGCCCGCGCCGCCGGCCGCCGCAGCCGCGCCGCCGACGTCGAGCGATTCGAG
>SKPT01000201.1 GCA_007119405.1 Phycisphaeraceae bacterium | reverse complement strand
CTTCACCGACCCCGACCGGGCTGAATACCCCGACATCGACATCGACATCTGCCAGGCCGGCCGGGCGGAGATCCTCGAATACGTCCGGCAGAAGTATGGCTACGTCGCGCAGATCATCACCTTCAACGTCCTCAAGGCCAGGGCCGCCATCCGCGACGTCGGCCGGGTGCTCAATGTGCCGCTGGCCGACGTCGACAAGGTCTGCAAGCTCGTGGGCGACGGGTTGGGCGTGACGATCGACCAGGCGCTCGACCAGGAGCCGGACCTCAAAGCCCTCTACGAGGCCAGCGACCAGCATCGCGAGATGATCGACATGGCCCGCCGGCTCGAAGGCCTGGCGCGGCACGCGGGCATCCACGCCGCGGCCGTCGTCATGGCCACCCAGCCGCTGGACAACATCGTCCCGCTCTACCAGCCGCCCGGCACCGAGCAGCTCGTCACGCAGTGGGACGGGCCCACGTGCGAAAAAGTCGGGCTGCTGAAGATGGACTTCCTCGGCCTGCGCACGCTCTCGATCATCGAACGCGCCAAGACACTCATCCGCGACACGCTTGACCCCGCCACCATCCGCCAGGGCGTGGGCGCCGCCGACGACGAAGACCCGCTGGACCTGGAGCGCCTGACCTACGACGACCCCAGGGTGCTGGGCCTGTTCCAGCGCGGGGAGACGGCGGGCATCTTCCAGTTTGAATCCGGCGGCATGCGCAACCTGCTCATGGCCATGCGCCCCGACCGCTTCGAAGATCTCATCGCCGCCAACGCCCTCTATCGCCCGGGCCCGATGGAGCTGATCCCCAACTACAACAGCCGCAAGCACGGCCGCGAGCAGGTGCCCAGCGTCCACCCCATCGTCGACAGGCTCACGAGCGAGACCTACGGCATCATGGTCTACCAGGAGCAGGTGATGCAGATCGTCCACGAGCTGGGCGACATCCCCCTGCGCCAGGCCTACACGCTCATCAAGGCCATCAGCAAGAAGAAGAAGGACGTCATCGACGAGAACCGCCCGGTGTTCGTCGAGCACGCGCAGCAGAAGGGCCTCAGCAGGCAGCAGGCCGAGGAGCTCTTCGACCTCATCCTCAAGTTCGCCGGCTACGGGTTCAACAAGTCGCACTCCACCGGCTACGCGATCGTCGCCTACCAGACCGCCTACCTCAAGACCTACTTCCCCCTGCACTACATGGCCGCGCTGCTCACCTACGAATCGGTGAGCACAGACAAGGTCGTCGAATACATCGACGCGTCCAAGCACGTGCTGCTGCCCGACGGGCAGCGCGGCATCGAGGTCAAGCCGCCGGACATCAACCTCTCCGACATCGGCTTCGCCGTGGTCTACGACGAAAACGAGCCGCGCAACGCTTCGAGCGGGCACATCCGCTTCGGCCTGAGCGCCGTCAAGGGTGTGGGCGACAAGGCGATCCGCGTGATCCTGGACGAGCGCGACAAGAACGGGCCCTACAAGGGCCTCTACGACTTCTGCGAGCGTGTGCCGCCCGGGGCCGTCAACCGCGCCACCATCGACGCCCTGATCAAGTGCGGCGCGTTCGACGAGGTGCATGGCCTGGATCAACGCGCCGCGATGATCGAGGCGCTGGATGCCGCGATCCAGGCCGGCCAACGGGCGGCGAGCGACCGGGCGTCGGGGCAGATGAACTTCTTCGCCGAGATGCTCGGCGGCGGGGAGGATGCCGCGGCCGCGGAAGTCGCCGAGCCACCGCTGCCTGACATCGCGCCGTGGTCGACGACCGAGGCGCTGAAGTACGAGAAGGACGTGCTGGGCTTTTACGTGTCCAGCCATCCGCTGAACGAGCATCGCGCCACGCTCGAGCGCTACACGACTTGCACCATCGCCGAGGCCAAGACGCTGGCCGCGGACGTGCAGGTCGTCCTCGGCGGCATGCTCACGCGCGTGCGGCCGACGCTCGTGAAAAAGGGGCGATCGGCGGGGGCGAAGATGGCGATGCTGACGCTCGACGACGGGCACGAGTCGATCGAGGCGGTCGTGTTCGCCGACACGTACGCCAGCACCTACACCCATCTCGAGGCCGACCGCGTGGTGTTTCTCGCGGGCAAGGTGGATCGCCGGCGCGAGGAGCCGAGCATCGTCGTCGACCGCGTGGTGCCGATCGCCGCGGCCGCGCAGCAGTTGACGCAGGCGGTGAAGGTGGTGGTGCACGACCCCTCGCCCGCGGAGTCGGGCTCGACGTTCAACGGCGAGTTCCGCAAGCTTCATGAGCTGCTGCGTCAGGCGACGCCGCTGCCGGACATGCCGGCCGCGGACGTGATGCTGGAGCTGCACCAGGCGGGTCAGATTGTTTCGCTGCGGCTTCCCGGGCTGCGCGTGGGCGTGGACGGACAGCTCGCCGAGAGCGTCAACACGCTGCTGCGCAACGTGCAGGGCCGGGCGTGGTGCGAGCTGGTGGGCCCGGCGAAGCTCAACGGCCAGGCGCGTCGCCACAGCGGTGAGAGCGACGAGGACAAGATCCTCTTCGCCTCCCGCCTCAGCGACGGCGAGGTGTGCGAGAGCGTGGACCGGTATTGATATAAAGCCGGGACCGGTGGTCCCGGGGGCGGCGGCGGCAAATTTGCGAATGACATGGTTCTGCCCTCGTCACGGCGACGCCCGGCAGCGTTGGCCCGCATCGATGCGCCGAGGGCGACGCATGGCGATCGGCAATCACTCGCCGCTTCCCCGGGACCACCGGTCCCGGCTTTATAATCAAGGCATGGCGAGCACGATCGGCTACCACGTTGTCGTCAGCGGCTATGGCCTGTGGCTGCCGGGCGATGATCGCGGCTCGTGGTCGGAAGCCTGGGACGCGCAGATCGGCTTTCATCAGCCGCATACGCTGCATCCGGGTGACCCCGCCCGCCGACGGATCGCCGCGGAGCGCATGCAAGGACCGCCCGTGCGCTTGAGCGAGGCGATGATGCGCCTCTGGTGCGACGTGCTGCGGGATTGTGCCAAGGCCTCGGCCTGGGATGTCGCGGCGCTGTCGGTCGAGCCAACGCACACGCACCTGCTGTTCACCGTCTCCGATCGGCCGATCGACACCACGATCAAGTGGTTGAAGGATCGGGCGACGAAGGCGATCCACCGGCACACGGACCACGACGGCCCGGTGTGGTGCGAGGGCAGGTGGCGTTCCTATATCTTCGACACCACGACGTGGGTCAACACGTGGGACTATATCGAGAGCCACAACGTCCGCCGCGGCCTGCGACCACGGCCGTATGACTTCGTGGTGAACGTTCCGGTATAAAGCCGGGACCGGTGGTCCCGGGGCGGCGGCGGCAAATTGGCGAATGACATGGTTCTGCCCTCGTCACGGCGACGCCCGACGGCGTTGGCCCGCATCGATGCGCCGAGGGCGACGGATGGCGATCGGCGATCACCTGCCGCTTCCCCGGGACCACCGGTCCCGGCTTTGTATCACGCGCTGGCCATCCGCCGCAGCACGGTGTGCAGGATGCCGCCGTTGCGGTAGTAGTCCACCTCCACCGGCGTGTCGATGCGGCAACGCGCCTCGAACCGCACCTTCGACCCGTCCGCCTTCGTCGCGGTGACGCGGATCGTCTGGCCCGGCTGCACCGTGTCGCCGACGTCGATGTCGAACGTCTCCGTGCCGTCGAGGCCCAGCGAATCGGCCGTCTGGCCGTCGGCGAACTGCAACGGCAGCACGCCCATGCCCACGAGGTTGGACCGGTGGATGCGCTCGAAGCTGGCCGCGATCACCGCGCGCACGCCGAGCAGGTAGGTACCCTTGGCCGCCCAGTCGCGCGACGAGCCCATGCCGTAATCCTCGCCCGCGAGCACGACCAGCGGCACGCCCTGGTGCTGGTAGTGCATGGCCGCGTCGTAGATGGGCTTGACCTGGCCGTCGAGGAAATCGGTGGTGAACCCGCCCTCGGTCCCGGGGGCGAGCTGGTTGCGCACGCGGACGTTGGCGAAGGTGCCGCGCATCATCACCTCGTGGTTGCCCCGGCGCGACCCGTAGCTGTTGAACATGGACACGGGCACGCCATGCTCGATGAGGTACTGCCCGGCCGGCGAGTCGCGCTTGATCGAGCCGGCGGGGCTGATGTGGTCCGTCGTCACCGAGTCGCCGAGCTTGGCCAGGCAGCGCGCCGCGGTGATGGCGGCGACGGGCTCGGGCTCGGGCGCGAGGTTTTCGAAGAACGGCGGCCGCTTGACATACGTCGAGTCCGGGTCCCACTCATACAGCGCCCCGCCAGAGGTCGGGATCGCCTGCCACTCCGCGGAGCCTTCGAAGACGTCGGCGTACTGCTTGCGGAACTGCTCGCTGGAGATCGAGCTGCGCACCAGCTCGTCGATCTCCGCCTGACTGGGCCAGATGTCCTTGAGGTAGACGGGCTCGCCGTCGTGGCCGGTGCCCAGCGGCTCGTTGGCCAGGTCGATGTTGACCGTGCCCGCGATGGCGTAGGCGACGACCAGCGGGGGGCTGGCGAGGTAGTTGGCCTTGACGTCGGGGTTGATGCGGCCTTCGAAGTTGCGGTTGCCCGAGAGCACGCTCGCCGCGACGATCTCGCCCTGCTGGATCGCCTCGCTGATCGCCTCGGGCAGCGGGCCGGAGTTGCCGATGCACGTCGTGCACCCGTAGCCGACCAGGTGGAAGCCCAGGGCTTCGAGCTCCGGCGTCAGCCCCGCCTTGTCCAGGTAGTCGGTGACCACCTTCGAGCCCGGGGCCAGCGAGGTCTTGACCCAGGGCCGGGCGGTCAGCCCGCGCTCGTGCGCCTTGCGCGCCACCAGGCCGGCGCCGAGCATCACGTCGGGGTTGGACGTGTTGGTGCAGCTCGTGATGGCGGCGATGACGACGTGGCCGTGGCGCAGCTCGAAGCGCTGGCCGTTGTACTCGACGGGCACGACGCCCTCGGCTTCGAGGGTGGCCGTCGCCGCGGGGATGGGCCTGGAGCCCGGGCCGACGTGGTCCGCCTCGGGGTT
>SKPT01000257.1 GCA_007119405.1 Phycisphaeraceae bacterium | reverse complement strand
CGATGGAGGGCCCGAGCCCGGTCTCGGCGCTCATCCACGCTGCGACGATGGTGACCTCGGGCGTGTACATGATCGCCCGGCTGCTGCCGCTGTACGAGTTCTCGCCCTACGCGCTGACCACGGTGGCGACGATCGGTGGGGTGACGGCGCTCTTTGCCGCCACGATCGCGCTGGCGCAGAACGACATAAAGCGCGTGTTCGCGTTCTCGACGGTGTCGCAGCTTGGGTACATGATCCTGGGCGTGGGCGTGCTCAGCGTCGTGGGCGGGATGTGGCATCTGATCAGCCACGCGTTCTTCAAGGGCCTGCTGTTCCTGACGGCCGGCAACGTCATGCACGCGATGGCGGGCCAGCTCGACCTGCGCAAGATGTCGGGCCTGCGGCACAGGATGCCGGTGACGTGCTGGCTGATGTTCGCCGCCTGCCTGTCGCTGGCGGGCATTCCGTTTACGGCCGGTTTCTGGAGCAAGGATCTCATCATCGCCGCGGCGTTCGACCGGGCGCAGATGACCGGCGCGGAGAACGTCTGGTTCGCCGTGCTGGGTGTGATGGGGCTGCTCACAGCGTTCATCACCGCGAGCTACGGCTTCCGCGTCTGGTTCCGCGTCTTTCTAGGCCCGGAGCGGTACGAGATGGGCGAGGAGCACCATGGCGGCGAGGAGGACACCGAGTCTCACGCGGCCGCGGCTGAGCATCGCGCCCCGGCGCATGACGCTCACGACCATGCTCACGACGACCACCACGGTGGCGGGGGGCCGCACGAGATGCCCTGGTGGCCGATGAACCTGCCGCTGCTCGTGCTGGCGGTCGGCGCGTTGCTGAGCTGGCTGGTGGTGGGCTTCGGCCCGGGCTATGCATGGATCGGCGCGTCCGTGGCCGGCTCGACCGGTGAGCCGATGGTCCGCCCCGAGTATGGCACGCTGCTGGGCATGGACGTGCATACGCTCATGCTCTGGGTCTCGGGCACCATCGCCATCGTGGCGGTGGCGCTGGCGGCCTACCTGCACTGGCTCAACCGCGACGCGGCGACGAAGCTCGCCAACGCCACGCGCCCCGTCGTTCGCGTGCTTCACGACAAGTATTACGTCGACGAGCTGTACGATCTGGTCTTCCGCCGGCCGCTGCGCGTGCTGGGGCAGATCTTCTACGGCATCGACCAGCTCATCATCAACGGCCTGGTCTACAGCGTCGCCTGGCTGCCGCGGCTGCTGGGCTACAGCCTGCGCCCGCTTCAGCATGGCAAGCTCCAGGGCTACGGCCTGGGCATGGCCGGCGGCGTGGCCGTCATCGCCCTGCTGATCTGGGCCATGATCGCACCATAGGTGAATTCAGAATGCAGAATGATCAATGCAGAAATCGGAGTCAGCCAGTGAGCGCCCGCCGCGCGTGCTGCGCCATTCTGCATTCTGCATTCTGCATTCTGCATCGGAATCGAAATGCTCGATAGCTGGCTCATCCCGTTGCTGATTCTCCTGCCGCTGGTCGCGGCGTTCGTGATGCTTGCGCGCGGCGACTGGTTCGATCAGCCGCGCAACGCCTGGCTCTGGGCCGTGGGCTCGACGACGCTGACGTTTTTCATCGCGCTCGTCGCCGCCTTTCGCTTCGACTGGTCCGCCACCGGCCAGATGCAGCTCGCCGGCGCGGTCAACTGGATCCCCGCCTTCGGGCTGAGCTTCAGCTATGGCATGGATTCGATCTCGCTGTGGCTGGTGCTGCTGACGACGTTCCTCATGCCCATCGTGATGCTCGGCTCGCTCACGGCCGTGGGCCAGCGGGTTCGCGAGTTCTACTTCTGGCTGCTGATCCTCCAGGCGGCCATGACCGGCGTGTTCGTCGCCACGGATCTCATCTTCTTCTACGTCTGCTTCGAGTTCACGCTCGTGCCGCTCTATTTCCTGATCGGCATCTGGGGCTCGGCCGAGCGGCTCAAGGCGGCGCGGATGTTCTTCCTCTACACCTTCGCCGGCTCGATGCTCACGCTCGCCGGGCTCATCTACGTCGCCTGGTACCACTTCGCGCTCACCGGCACCTGGACCTTCCAGATCGTCGACCTCTACGCCTCCGCCCAGGCGATGCCCTGGTCCGCCCAGGCGTGGGTGCTCGCCGCCCTGCTCGCCGGGTTCGCGGTGAAGGTGCCCCTCTGGCCCGTGCACACCTGGCTGCCGCTGGCGCACACCGAGGCGCCGACCGCCGGCTCCGTCGTGCTCGCCGGCGTGCTGCTGAAGCTCGGCACCTATGCCCTGCTGCGCTTCGCCCTGCCCATGGCCCCCGACGCCGTCGTCGATTTCGCCCCCTACATCGGCATCGTCGCGGTCATCGGCATCCTCTACACCGCGCTCATCTGCTGGGTCCAGCGCGACATCAAGAAGCTCATCGCCTACTCGTCGGTGAGCCACCTGGGCTTCTGCGTCCTCGGCCTGTTCGCGCTCGACGCCACCGACATCGGCGCCTCCGGCGCGGTCAAGTACATGATCAACCACGGCCTGTCCACCGGGGCGCTGTTCCTGTGCGTGGGCATGATCTACGAACGCTTCCACACCCGCGAGATGGCGCTGATGGGCGGCCTGGCCCGCGTCATGCCCGTCTGGGCGTTCTTCATGGGCTTCTTCGTCATGGCGAGCGTCGGCCTGCCGGGGCTCAACGGGTTCGTCAGCGAGTTCCTCACGGTGCTGGGCACCTTCCTCTCGCCCACGACCGTGCTGGGCTGGCCCTACGCCGTCGCCGCGGCCGTGGGCATGATCCTCGCCGCGATCTACCTGCTCTACATGATGGGCAAGGTGCTTTTCGGCCCGGTGCGCGTGCCCGCGCACGACGACGCCGAGCACGGCCCGGCCGTGAGCGATCTCAACACCCGCGAGATCTGGACGCTGACGCCCCTGGCCCTGGGCTGCCTCATCCTCGGGATCGCGCCCTGGCCCGTGCTCCAGTCCCTCGAGGATTCCGTCGCCGCCATGACCAGCCCGGCCCGCACGGTCATCGCCCAGCGACAGCACGAGCGCGAGGTGCTCGCCATGCAACTGACCATCGAGGATGATCGAGTAGGGTGGGTAGAGCGAAGCGAAACCCACCACGCGTCGCCCCCGATCACGGGTGCCACTGACAAGCGGAGTCCGCGGAGCTTGTCAGTGTTCCCCGCCCCCGCCACCAGCACTGACAAGGCCGCGGACGGCCTTGTCAGTGGCACCCCAACCATGCCCGCCTCGGGTGCCCCCGCCTCGGGTGCCACCGCCTCGGGTGCCACCGCCACGGGTGGCACTGGCGGCTTGTCCGCCAGTGCCTCGGACCCTCTTCTGATGCCCGTTCGCCTGGCCACCCCCGGGCCCCGCCTTGAGTCCGGAGCCGCCGTCCATGACTGACATGGTTGCCAAGTTCGCCACGCTCTGGCCCGAGGTCGCCCTGCTCGTGGGCGCGTGCCTCTGCCTGGTCACCGGGCTCTCGCCCAGCCAGCGGGTGCGCAACGCCACCGTCTGGGTCGCCGCGGCGGCGCTGATCGTCGCCGGCCTGCTCGTGCCGGTCGTCGGCGTGCCCCCGATCGCCCTGGGCTTGGGGCCGATGACCGTCTTCGTCAAGCTGACCACCGTGGCGCTGGGGCTCGTGCTGCTGATGGTGATGGCGGGCGTGCCCAGCCAGCTCAAGCAGGTGGTCGGCGCGGACCGGGCCCGCCTCTTCGAGCCCGGCGACACGATCCGCGGCGAGTTCTTCGCCTTCTTCCTCTTCAGCCTCACCGGGCTCATGCTCGCCGCCAGCGCCGACGACCTCGTCTGGCTGTTCCTGGCCCTGGAGCTCGTCTCCCTGCCCACCTACATCATGGTCGCCACCAGCCGCGACCGCATCGCCGCCCAGGAGGCGGCCGTCAAGTACTTCTTCCTCGGCGCCCTGTCCGTCGGGGTGTTTCTCTACGGCTTCGCGCTGATCTACGGCGCCACCGGCTTCACCCAGCTCGCCGTCTACACCGACGGCCAGCTCACCGGCGGCGTCGCCGCCGTCGCGCAGCAGCAGCTCTCCGAGACCGGCACGCTCTCGCCGCTGCTGATGACCGGCCTGGTGCTGGCGATCGTGGGCATCGCCTTCAAGATCGCCGCCGTGCCCATGCACTTCTACGCCGCCGACGTCTACCAGGGCGCCGACGGGGCGGTCACAGCCTTCCTCGCGTTCGTGCCCAAGTTCGCCGGCTTCATCGCCATCATCATCCTGCTCGCCCCGGTGGGCTGGCCCCTGCCCGCGCCACTGCTGGTCCTTCTGTGGATCATGGCCGCGCTGACCATGACCGTGGGCAACGTGCTCGCGCTGCTCCAGAGCAACGTCAAGCGCGTGCTGGCGTACAGCTCGGTGGCCCACTCCGGCTACGCGCTGGTCGGCGTGATCGCCGGGCCCGCCACCGCCCGTGCCGCTGACGGGGCGCTGTCCGACGGCGTCGCGGCCGTGCTCTTCTACCTCATCGCCTACGGCGTGGGCACGGTTGCCGCGTTCGCGGTGCTCGGCTCGCTGCGGGCCCGGGGCGACGAGGCGCAGACGTTCGACGACCTGGCCGGGCTGCGCCACCGCCAGCCGATGCTCGCCGCCATCATGGTCCTGGCGGTGATCAGCCTGCTCGGCCTGCCGCCGCTGGTCGGGTTCGTGGGCAAGATCTACCTCATCGGAGCCGCGTTCAGCGCGGCGTTCGCCGGCTACATCTGGCTGATCGTGCTGCTGGTGCTCAACTCGGCGGTGTCGGCGGCCTACTACCTGCGGATCGCCTCGGTCTGCTTCTTTGGCCAGCCGGACGACGCCGTCCAGCCGCTGGAGCTGCGCAGCCGGCGGACGGGGGCGGCGGTGGCGGCGCTGGCGACGGTGCTGCTGGGCGTCGGCGGGGCGGCGCTGGTGGACATGTCCGCCACGGCCGCGTCGCGCCTGGGCCCCTGGGGCGAGATCGAGCTGCGCGAGGCGGACGCGGCGGACCGCGGCGTGGCCGAGGCCCGGTAGCGAATCAT
>SKPT01000278.1 GCA_007119405.1 Phycisphaeraceae bacterium | reverse complement strand
CGGCGGCCGGGGTCGCGGGGGTGGCGGGGGCGATGCGCGTGGCTTGCTCGAAGTGCTCGTTCAGCGCGGCGGCGTCGGTGATGATGCGCAGCTCGCGGCGCGCCTCGAGCAGGCGGTAATAGGCGAGCTGGCCCTGTGCCGCCGCGTAAGCCATGCTCGCCTCGGGGTAGTCCAGGTCCATGCGGCCGATGCGGCGGGCCGGGTCGACCCACGGCTTGGTGCGGGCGATCAGCGTCGCGGCCGCCACCGCCACGCCACAGCGGCGCAGCTCCGGCAGGCTCACCGTCGCCACGCCGCGATCGTCCGGGTTCGGCTGCCGCTCCCGTTTGCGCAGCGCGGCGACGGGCAGGGTGACGTCGCGCTCGTACAGCAGCGCGTTCATCGCCAGATCCAGGTGGCCGTCGAACAGCACAGGCATGGTCGGCGGATTCTAGCGGGGCCGGGAGGGGGGTTGCGGGGTCGTAGGGGGCTGTTACAATACGGACTGGTCAGTACCGGCCCCGTCCGGGGACCGTGCATCATGAGTGATTGTCAGGACAAGCGCCGCCGGATCATGCGTGCCGCCGAGCAGTTGTTCACCAGCCGGCGGTATCACGAGATCACCACCGACGACATCGCCCGCGAGGCAAAGGTCGGCAAGGGCACGATTTATCGCATCTTCCAGGACAAGGACGACCTGTTTTTCCAGACCGCGGCCATGGGCTTCGAGGAGCTGTGCCGGCTGCTGGAGCCGTCCAGGTCAAGCCAGGGGCTGGATTTGCGCGATGAGCTGGTGCAGGCGTGCCAGCGCATCGGCGAGTTCTACGCCCATCGCCGGCAGCTCTTTCGGATGATGCAGAGCGAGGAAGGCCGCATGCCCTGGTGCCGCGGCAAGCTGCGCCAGCAGTGGCATGAGCGGCGCCGGGACCTGATCGAGACGGTCGCGGCGATCCTGCGGCGGGGGGCGGACCGGGGCCAGCTCCGCCGCGACGTCGAGGCGACGGCGCTGGCGAGCGTGCTGCTGGCGCTGCTGCGGACGCGCTGGCGCGAGCTCGTCGACGAGCAGGGCGAGCCGGCGCTCAGCTACGAGCAACTGGTGGACCTGTTCCTGCACGGCGCCGGGGCCCCGGCGCGCCGGCCGGCCGACGAGCCGGCGGCGATGGAGCAAAGCGGATGAGCGAGGCCAGGAGGAGCCTGTTGAAGCGGAAGCAGCCCGAGCATCGGTGGACAGGCGGCCGATGGCACCCGCTGCTGGGCCTGTTGGCGTTGGCCGGGCTGCTCGCGGGGTGCTTGAGCGCTGCCGAGCATCGCCAGCGCGCCGACGATTCGGCGCAGTCGATCATCGCCGAGTCGCAGGAGCGGGCGTTCGGCGAGACGGAGCCGCTGCGCATCGAGACACCGGAGGAGACGCTGCGTCGGCGGCTGATGCTCGAGCAGGCCCTGGCCCACTCGGGCCCCGGGTCGCTGGGCGTGCACGATCTGCCCCGGCCAGAGCATTGGCCGGAGCTTGGCGAGGCGCAGCCGGAGAACGTCGACGCGGTCTACCTGCCCGCGGGCGCCGAGCGGATGGACGAGGCGCTGGAGCTGAGCCTGACCGAGGCGTTGCAGGTCGCGGCGCGCAACAGCCGGGCCTATCAGAGCCAGAAGGAGGCGGTGTTCGAGGCGGCGCTGGACCTGGACCTTGAGCGTTACCGGCTGGAGGCGACCTACGGCGGGATGCTGCGGGCGATGTTCCGCAGCGACGAGGGCGAGAACGAGCGCGGCGTGGTGGGCACCGGCGAGGTGACGCTGCAACGCCGCCTCGAGGCCGGCGCCGACCTGGGCGGGCGGCTGGTGGTCGATTTGGCGCACCTGCTGACCAGCGAGCGCGGCACGTCGCTGGGGCTGCTGGCGGATGGGTCGATCACCGTGCCGCTGCTGCGCGGCTCCGGCCGGCACATCGTCACCGAGCCGCGCACCCAGGCCGAGCGCAACGTGCTTTACCAACTCTTCAGCTTCGAGCGTTTCCGGCGGTCGCTGGTGGTGGACGTGGCCCGGGGATACTACGCGGTGCTTCAGCAGCTTGACCGCATCGCCAACGCCGAGCAGAGCTACCGCCGACTGGTGGTGCTGGTGCGGCGGACCGAGGCGCTCGCCGACGCCGGACGGGTCACGGGCGTGCAGGTGGACCAGGCCCGGCAGGACGAGCTGCGGGCGCGCGAGCGGCTGATCGCCGCCCAGCAGAGCTACGGCCGGCAGCTCGACCAGCTCAAGCGGACGCTGGGCCTGCCCACGGATGCGCAAATCGAGCTCGTGCCGGGCGAGTTCGACCGCCTGCTGGGCGAGGCGCAGCGGATGTTCCGGCAGATGCAGGCCGCCCCCAGCCCGGGCCAGGCGTTTGAGGACCATGAGCCGGCGGAGCTGCTCGGGGCGGACGCCCCGGTCGAGCTGCCCGAGCCCGACCCCGCGGAGCGCGGCCGATACGAGCTGGACGAGCCCGATGCCGTGGCCCTGGCGCTGGCCCATCGCCTGGACCTGCTCACCGCCGAGGGACGCGTCTACGATGCCCAGCGGCGGATCATCGTCGCCGCCGACGACCTGCGCATGGGCCTGGACCTGGTCGGCCAGGCGACCGTGGGCGGGCGCCGCAGCAGCGTGGGCTCGGCGGCGCAGAGCAACGCGAGGCTCGACCCGCGCGACGGCGTCTACAGCGCCGGCCTGGAGCTGGACCTGCCGTGGAACCGCCGATCCCAGCGGCTGGCGCTGCGCCGGCGGATGATCGACTTGCAGGACGCGGTGCGCAACGTGCAGAACACCGAGGACACGGTGAAGCTGGAGGTCCGCGACGGCCTGCGTGACCTGCTCCAGCAGCGTGAGAACCACCGCATCCAGGTCCAGGCCGAGCAGATCGCCGAGCGCCGCGTCGAGCAGGCCGAGGCGTTTCTCGAGGCCGGCCGGGCCGACGTGCGTGACGTGCTCGAGGCCAACGAGGCGCTGCTTCAGGCGCAGAACGCGGTGGTGGACGCGCTGATCGCCTACCGTGTGTCGGAGCTGGGCTTCCAGCGGGACCTGGGGCTGCTGCAGGTCGACGAGCGCGGCTTGTGGCGCGAGTTCGAGCCGGCGGAGGCGTTGAACGAGTTGCAGTCAGATGAAGTACATGAAGAAGAGGAAGTGGAAGATGTCTGAGACGACCCGTGGCAGCAGGGGCAGGATTCTCTGGCCGGCCATCCTCGTCGTCGCCGTGCTCGCGGCCGGCGGGCTGGGCACGGCCTGGCTACGCGCCGGCGGCGATGGGGCGAGCCACGGCCCGGTCACGGAGGTGCGGCGCGGCAACCTGACCATCAGCGTCACCGAATCGGGCACGCTGCGCCACCGCGACCAGCGCATCGTCTCCAACGAGGTCGAAGGCCGCACCACCATCCTCTGGATCATCGACGAAGGCGCCGAGGTCGAGGAGGGCGAGCTGCTGGTGGAGCTGGATTCAAGCGACCTGGAGGATCGGCTGGTGGAGCGCGAGATCTCGGTGCAGAACGCCCGCGCCTCATTCATCCGCGCCGAGCAGGACCTGGCCGTGACCCACAGCCGCACCGAAAGCGAGATCGAGGAGCAGGCGCTGCGCTACCGCTTCGCGAAGCTGGACCTGGCCAAGTACACGGGCGTGGACGAGCTGGCCGAAGGCGATCACGACCTCGAAGAGATCGAGCGGATCCTGGCGCGGACGGTGCGCGGCAGCGCGCCGGCGGACGACGGCCCGGAGCCGGGCCAGCGCCTGGCCGACGCCAGCGGCGAGGCCGTCGACGCGATCCGGCAGGAGCTGGCCGAGCTCAACGGCGTCAGCGAGCAGCAGGCGCAGCAGATCGCCCAGCGGCAGGAGTCGGCGGCGCGCGAGGGCGAGTACGCCCAGGAGCTGGAACGGTTGCGCAGCGAGATCGACCTGGCAAGCGAGGAGCTCAAACGGGCCCAGGGCCGGTACGAGGACTCGGAAAGCCTGTTCGATCGGGGCTTCGTCACGCAGTTGGAGCTGGAAGGGGATCAACTGGCGATGGACCGGGCGCGCGTGAACCTGCAGTTGGCCCAGGGTCGACTCCGCCTGTTCGAAAGCTACACGCACCGGCGTCAGCTCGAGCAGCTCGAGAGCGACGTGAGGCAGGCATACGCGGCGCTGCAGCGCACGAAGATGCGCGCCGAGGCCGACATCGTCCAGGCCCAGGCCAACTTCGACGCCCGGCAGCAGGAGTTGGAGCGGCAGGAGCGTCAGCTCGAGCGGCTGAAGGAGCAGATCGAGAAGTGCCGCATCTACGCCCCGGTGGCCGGGACGGTGGTCTACGAGACGAGCGCCAACCCCGGGCGGTGGGGCAACCGCGAGCCGCTCGAGGCCGGCCAGGACGTGCGCGAGCGGCAGGAGCTGATCTACCTGCCGGCGTCGGAGGGGATGATCGCCGAGGTGCAGATCCACGAGTCGGTGCTCAACCGCATCGAGGTGGGCATGCCGGCGCGCGTGGAGGTCGAGTCCAGGCCGGGCGAGGTCTTCCGGGGGTACGTGCGGCGGATCGCGCCGATGCCCGACGCCACCAGCCGCTGGATGAACCCGGACCTGATCACCTACAGCACCCAGATCGCCATCGACACCAGCCAGGGCCTGCGCACGGGCACGCGGGCGCGGACGCAGATCATCGTCGACGAGCTCGAGGACGTGCTCCACGTGCCGGTGCAGGCGGTGGTGCGTCGCGGACGGGATCACTACGCCTACGTGGTGGGCCCGGACGGGCCGCAGCCGCGGCCGGTGGAGATCGGCATGGACAACATGCGCCACGTGCATATCAAGGACGGCCTGCGCGAGGGCGAGCGCGTGCTGCTGGCGCCGCCGCTGTACCCCGGCGAGGGCGCCCGCCCGGGCCGGGACGACGAGACCGACGCCGACGAAGCGCCCGTCGCCGAGCCTGCCGAGGTCGGCGCCGACGAGCAGCCACAGCCCCAGGCCGTGCCCCGCGGCGAGGGCGGCGGACAGCGCGGTGGCGGTGG
>SKPT01000229.1 GCA_007119405.1 Phycisphaeraceae bacterium | reverse complement strand
CGTTGCTCGCCCCGGCCGCCGCCGCCGCGCTGCTCGCCGCCGGCGCCCACGCCCAGACCGCGCCCGAGCCGGCCCGGGTCAGCCCGACGTGGATGCTGGACTTCGAGCACCAGCAGCCACGCGTCGTCAGCTACCGCGAGGCCGACGGCCACGTCCGCTGGTTCTGGTACATGCCCTACAAGATCGTAAACAACACCGGCAGCATCCGGAGCTTCATCCCCGACGTCACCGTCGCCTACGACAACGGCGCCATCATCGACGCCGACAAGTCCATCCCCGCCAGCGTCTACCGCCTCGTGCACGAGCGCGTCGGCAACCCGCTGATGAAGTCACCCGCCGAGGCCGCCGGCGACATCCTCGACGGCCCGGACTACGCCCGCGAGTCCGTCGCCATCTGGGAGCACCCCAACGAGCATGAGCGCGGCCACGCCGGCGAGATGCGCGTCTTCGTCGCCGGCATCAGCGGCGAGACCCAGGCCATCCCCCACCCGGTCGACCCCGAGCAGACCATCGTCCTGCACCGGGCGCGCATGCTCCGCTACGACCTGCCCGGCCGCCCCGCCACCCCGCGCCAACAGCCGATCGCGCTCGAAGAGACGCGCGACGTCATGCGGTAAGCGGCGCGGGTTCGGGGTTCGGGGACTGGGGATCCGCAAAACCTGCATGCCCGAGTTGCGGTGTCTGCGGAACCCCGATCACCGAACCCCCTCCATCTCCCCCCGGCCCGCCCTTTGCACCGCGCCCCGCGCCGATGCAAAGGAGGCTGACCATGATCCGCCCCGCCGCCACCACCGAGCGCGTCCGCAAGCACACGGCCGAGCGCGTCAATCGCCGGATCGACCACGAGACGCGCAGCCGCGTCCTCCACTACGCCCACTACCCCGAGCAGATCCACGCCCGCCTAGCCGCGCTCGACCGTGAGTGGGACATCGAGCGCACGCTCCAGACCAACGCCTCGAGCCTGGTGCTGCTCGGCCTGGCGCTGGGCAGCCTGGTCTCGCCGCGGTTCCGCCTGCTCACGGCCGTGGTCGCGGGCTCGCTGCTGATCCACGCCATCGAGGGCTGGTGCCCGCCGGTGCCCTTCTTCCGCCGACGC
The DNA here is from genome assembly GCA_007119405.1 of Phycisphaeraceae bacterium. The sequence continues at coordinate 3,885 of SKPT01000229.1, read as the reverse complement.
GGCATCCGCACCGCCGACGAGATCGAGCAGGAGCGCTACGCGCTCAAGGCCGTGCGCGGCGACTTCGGCAACGGGCTCGGCGCCACGCTCGAGGAGCGCGCCGAGGCGGCGCTCGACGCGGTAAAGGGATGACCGAGCTGGGGGTGCCACTCAACGCCGTAAACTCGGGCTGTAGGGTGGGTAGAGCGCAGCGAAACCCACCGGTTGCGGCGGGGCTCCACGGCCAGCCTGGTGGGTTTCGCTGCGCTCTACCCACCCTACATCAGCGTCGCCACGCCATAGTTCACGGCACCGCGTGCCACGGCTTGTCCCGCAGGGCAAGCCGTGCGACGCACAGTAGTGCACACACACCACCAACGTGCATGATCAGGTCAGTTCGGGGGTGTGGGGTCATCAGATGCCCGCGCATGAGGCCGCAGCCCCGCGGCTTCAGCGCAGCAGGTACCCCACGAAGCCGCCGCAGGCCGCAACCACCAGGGCCATCGGAAAGTAGGACAACGCAAACGCCAGCTCGAGGTCGAACCGCCCACCGAGCAGAAGCCCCAAGAGACCGAGGAGCACGGCCAACAGCAGGCAGCAGATCACGGCTGCGACTGGAATGGCCAACCACAGCGGCCTGATCATGATGCAGACGGCGATCGACACCATCAGCCACAGCGGAAGCAACAAGCACATGCGGTCCCTCCTCGCCCCGTTGTCACCAGATGCCGTCACACGTCCAGGTTCTCGACCTCCAGCGCGTGCTGCTCGATGTAGAGGGATAGGAGCCTTGATCTGGGTGATCTGACCGTAAAACGCATCACCGTTTCCATTGGCAACTGCTCGTGCTGCCAATCCGGAATCGAAACAGCCGGCATCCCCCCCTGGCAGCACAGGGACGTGTAGCGAACCGTTGGAGTCTACAGGGACTCCAGCCGCATCAATCCGCCTATAACCGAGATTCCCCGGTTGACTGCCGGCCAGCCCGATGGTGACCTTGTCCATGAGGAAGGTAACACGACCGGCTCGTCAGGGGAAGACTTTTCCAGCGGGAGAACGCGTCCCCCCGGCCGAATCTCGCGGCCTTGCCACACCTGAACGCCGCCGTACACGTTGCAAACGATGATTCGCATGCAGCTTGCGCCGGGTGCCACGGCTTGTCCCGCAGGGCAAGCCGTGCGATGCACCCTGGACGTACGGCTTTCCCCGTCACCCCCCTTGCCCCCGCACAACCCCATCGCCGATAATCGCCCCGGGAGCACCCCCCATGGGCCTGCGCAGCTTCTTCCAACGCCTGTTCGGCCACGTCGAGCCCGACGCGGTCCTCGACGCCGCCATCACCGCCGACGGCTTCCGCTTCACCATCGCCCGCGACGACGGCTGGCCGGAGCCCCACGTCCGCCTCGTGCGCTGGGATGACGTCCAGCGCATCGAACTGCACCAGGTCCAGGGCGGCGGCCACGGCGACCGCATCCACTATCTCTTCCACACCCCGGACATGAAAGTCCGCGTCGCCCGCACCGCGCCGGGCTTCCGCACCATCGAAGACCGCCTGCCCAGGCTGCCCGGCTTCGACGCGTGGACCTACGCCTGGGCCCAGCGCCAGCAGCACGACATGCCCGTGCCCATCTGGGAGCGCGGCAAGGTGCCCGAGACCGCCAGCCGGCGCGATCTGTTCATCCACGTGTTCGGCGACATCGCGCTCGGCGCGTAAGCGTCACGGCAACAGCCAAGGAGCCCACCCATGCCCATGAAGGTCCTCGTCATCGGCGCCCACGGCCGCACCGGTCAGCGCGTCGTGCGCCGGCTCAGGCAGGGCGCGCACGAGCCCGTCGCCATGATCCGCGACGTCGCCCAGCGCGCCACCTTCGACGAGCTGGCTGTGCCCACCGTCCTCGCCGACCTCGAGTACCCCATCGACCACGCGGTGGCCGGCTGCGACGCGGTCATCTTCGCCGCCGGCTCGGGCGGCAGGACGGGCAAGGACAAGACGGTGCTCATCGACCACCTCGGCGCCATCCGCTCGATGGTCGCCGCGGCCATGAACGGCGCCGGGCGATACGTCATGCTCTCGGCCGTCGGCGCCGTGCCCGACAGCGACTCGCGCATCCGCCACTACCACCGCGCCAAGGCCCACGCCGACGCCTTCCTGCGCACCATGGACCAGGTGATGGAGCGGTCGCTGGAGTGGAGCATCGTCTGCCCCGGCGGTCTGACCGACGAGCCGGGCACCGGCAAGGTGAGCGTCGGCGACGACCTGCACGTCACCGGCCAGACGTCGCGTGACAACCTCGCCCACGCCCTGACCGCCTGCCTTGACGAGCCGGCGACGATCGGCAAGCAGTTCACCCTGCTCGATGGCGACACGCCGATGGGCGATGCGCTGCGATCGCTGCCGTGACGTCCGCCTTGATTCCTGACGTCGTGGGGTGCCACTCAACGCCGTGAACTTTGCGGCCGGGGCTCGATCGTAGGGTGGGTAGAGCGAAGCGAAACCCACCGGTTGCGGCGGAAATCCACGGCCAGCGTGGTGGGTTTCGCTGCGCTCTACCCACCCTACATCAGCGCCGCCACGCGTGAAGTTCACGGTGTTGAGGGGCACCCAAGCCGCTACGAATGGGGTGAAGGCGCTAACGCCCCAGCGCCTTGAGCACGAACATGCCCACCAGCGGAGCGACCACGCCCACCAACAGATTCACCAGCGGTACCGGGATCAGCGCCACCGCCCCGATGCACGACGCCACCGTCAGACTGCCCCACACGACGGGCGAGCGGTTCTCGATGTCGGCCACCTTCACCATCATCACCACCGCCGCCACGATGATCACGATCCCGATCATGCCAGCCCCCTCTTCGTTGCCGAGTTCGTCAGACTCGACGTGAATCGGCACTGACAAGCTCCGCGGACTCCGCTTGTCAGTGGCACCCCCCGCCCCGCCCCGCCCCGCCACACGCGCGTCACGCGTCCGTCGCTTCCACCGTCGTCGGATCCGGCCGATACATCCGCGTGCCCAGCGCCCAGACCTTCTCCGTGAACGCCTCGGCGCCCTCGGGCACGTCGTCGCCGCGGGTTGCCGCGAGCGACATGTTCAGCTTCGCGTCGAGGTTGTCGATCATCGCCACCGCCACCGCCTCGGGGGTGGCCGGCACCTTCAGCGCCCCGAACTCCGGCACGCCATGGTGCGAGAGAATGATGTGCTGCAACACGCGCAGGATCGCCGTCGGCACCGCCACGGGCGGCTCGGCCTGCTCGCAGGCCGCGGCCTTCTCCTCCAGCCAGACCGCCCCGCGCGCGATGTGCCCGACGAGGTGTCCATCCTCGGAGTAGGTGAAGCCGCGCTCCCATGAAAGCTCGCTGCACTTGCCCAGGTCGTGGATGAACAGGCCGAACACCACGATGTCGCGGTTCAGTTGCGGGTAGAGCGGCAGCACGGCGTCGGCCAGGCGCATCACGGCCAGCGTGTGCTCGAGCAGGCCGCCCAGGCAGGCGTGGTGCAGCGTCGTCGCCGCCGGGGCCTGGCAGAAGCGGTCCATGAGCGGGCCATCCTCGAGGTAGCGATCCGCCAGCGCCTTGATCGCCGGGTGCTCGAGCTGGCCGAGGCGCTGGACGACCTCGGCGAACATCCGGTCCACGTCCTGGTCGGTGCTGGGCAAGAGGTCGTGCAGCTCGCTGGAGCTGGGCTCGTGCGGGGCGATGGTGCGGATGATGATCTGCATCTCGCCCTGGTAGGGCTGGCTCTCGCCCTCGATCCAGACGAACCCGTCGGTGGGCAACTGGCGGAAGAGCTCCTCCGAGGCGTTCCACATCCGCGCCGGCTTGCGGGCCGTGCGGTCGCCGATCAGGCAGCGGATGTAGGGCTTGCCCGTGCGCGTCTGGCCGAGCTGGCAGTTGTGGATGGCGAACGG
>SKPT01000594.1 GCA_007119405.1 Phycisphaeraceae bacterium | reverse complement strand
TCGAGCGTGACCAGGCGGTGATCGACACGCCACGCTCCGACCTGAGTGATGAGGCATGCCCGGCGGGCTTGCCATGTCAACCGGCGGGCCGTGCCGCGCGATCACCGCCGGCGTGCTGATCCCCTTGACCATGCGCCACGGCAGCGCGGTTGCCGGTCACAGCCTGGTCACGCCGCCGCCAGCGCACCCGCGTCGCGGCCAGGACCAGTGCCGCCATCACCGCCGCCGTGCCCGGCTCGGGCACCGGCACCGCCGCGACGTACATTGCCTCCAGCGCCGCAAACACGTCCAGCCGCGGCACCGCCACGCCCGCCGCGACGTCCTCCACCACCGTCTCGCTCGTGCGCAGCAGCTCCAGCATCTCCTCCTGCCCTGGCCGCCGACCGTGCAACGCCTCGTGCAGCTCGTTGATCAGGAGCACCGCCGCCGCCACCTGCGGCGCCGCGAAGCTCGTGCCGTCATAGCTGCCGAGCATGTTGTCCGGGCCCGCGCCCAGCCCCGCCCACGCGGCGATGATGCCGCGGCCCGGCGCGACCAGGTCCAGCTCGCCGTTGCGGTTCGAGAACGACGCGAACGTGTCCGACCGCGTCGACGCGCCGACGCTGATCACGTAGGGCGAGATCGCCGGGAAGCTCAACGCCTCGCTGTCGCCGTCGTTGCCCGCGGCCGCGATCACCGGGATGCCCATGTCGCGCAGCGCCCGCGCGTGGTCGTTGAACGTCTCGACCGTCGAGCCGAAGAGATCGCCCGGGCTGGCGAAGGTCGTCTCCGAGCCCAGCGACAGGTTCACCGCGTCGACGCTCGCCTGCCCGTCGCGCACCGCGTCGATGAGCCAGGCCAGCGCGTTGTTGATGCTCGCGAACGAGCCTGCCCCGCGCTGATCGAGCACGCGCAGGGACATCAGCTCGGCGTGCGGCGCCACGCCCGTGATCGCCTCGCCCGTCGTCAGCCACGCTGCGCGTCCCGCCGCCACCGACGCGACCGCCGTGCCGTGGCCATGCACGTCCGCCCACGAGCCGGCCCCGGGCGTGAAGTCACCGCCGCTCACCGCCCGATCGTTCAGCAGCACGTGGTCCGGGTCGATGCCCGTGTCGAGAATCACGATGCCCTGCCCGGCCCCCAGCGACAGGTGATGCGCCCAGCGCTCGTCGTTGACCGCCTCGTAATAGCGGATCTGATCCAGGTGCCAGACGAGCCCGGCGCGGGCGTCGACGGCCGGCACACCGACAAGCAGCAGGCCGAGCAGGGCGAAGAGGAGCTTGCGCATCAGTGACTCTCGCAGGCGGCGGCGGCGGATCCTGCGAGTCGATTCGGCCGCCCGCCCGCCGCGCTTGACCCAGCCGCGCCCTCGTGGCAGACACGCGCCTCGACCCAGTCGTCACAGGCAGAGCATCTGTTATAAAGCGGCCGCCAATGTCCCCGACGAGCCTTGACGCGCCCCGCGGCCGTGGAGACCCCATGCCCCGCTACCAACCGTTCGACTGGTACGAGCAGCCGCTCTACTACGACATCATCTTCGACGCCGACACCGCCACCGAAGCCGACTTCCTCGACGCCGCGCACCAGCGCCACGCACGCAGCCGAGGCCGACGCGTCCTCGAGCCGGCCTGCGGCAGCGGCCGACTCGTCGCCGCCATGACCCGGCGCGGCTACCGGGTCACCGGCCTGGACCTCAGCCAGGCCATGCTCCGCTTCGCACGCCAGCGCCTCGACCAGCAACGCCTCAAGGCCAACCTCCGCCACGGCGACATGAGCGCCTTCACCACCCCCGGCCGCTTCGACCTCGCCCACTGCCTCGTCAGCTCCTTCAAGTACCTGCTCACCGACGCCGCGGCCCGCAGCCACCTTCGCTGCGTCGCCGACGCACTGGCCCCGGGCGGCATCTACGTCCTCGGCGTCCACCTCAGCGAGTACGACGTCACCCAGCGCAGCCGCGAACGCTGGGTCGCCTCGCGCCACGGCGTCCACGTCGTCTGCAACATCCAGAGCTGGCCCGCCGACCCCCGCACCCGCCTCGAGCGCGTCCGCGCCCGCCTCATCGCCACCCACCGCGACGGCACCACCCGCCGACTCGAGTCCCACTGGCGCTTCCGCACCTACGACGCCCCCCAACTCGCCCGCCTGCTCCACCGCCTCCCCAGCCTGGAGCACGTCGCGACCTACGGCTTCGACCACAACATCGACCGCCCCATCCCCTTCGCCGGCGACCGCCTCGACCACGTCCTCATCCTGCGAAAGGTTGGCCAATAGCCGTCAGACCGCAACCGACCGATTCCGACCCGTTGGCGTTGCGTGCCAACCGCCGCGCCCCGGTCGCGAAACCGCTATCCTGTCCGCTACCGCGTCATGAGCCGCGGCTTCACCCGCTACGAACGAAAGCCCGCGCATGCCCGAGATCCACCCGATCCGAGCCATCCTGTACGCCACTGGCGATGGCCCGGACATCTCCCGTCTTATCGCCCCGCCCTACGACGTGCTCGACGAGGCCTCCAAGGCCGCCCTCCTCGACGCCAGCGATCGCAACATCGTCGCCGTCGACCTGCCCCACCTCCCGCCCAAGACCGTCGGCCCCGACAGCGCCTACGCCCGCGCCGCCGCGACCTACCGCCAGTGGCTCGACGACGGCACGCTGACCGCCACCGATGTCCCCGCCCTGTTCGTCTACCGCCAGTCCTACACCGTCGCCGGCCAGCCGTACGCCCGCCGCGGCCTCATCGCCAACCTCCCCGTCCAGCCGTTTGGCGAAAAGGCCGGCATCCACGCCCACGAGCAGACCTTCTCCGCACCCAAGGAGGACCGCCTCAAGCTCATGCGCGCCACCCGGGCCCAGCTCTCGCCCATCTTCGGCATCTACTCCGACCCGGCCGACGACGTCGGCCCCATCCTCCAGCGCGTCATGGACGCCAATCCCCCGGCCCGACGCGGCACCACCGCCAACGACGGCGTCGCCCACGAGCTCTGGCCGGTCACCGACCACGAGACCATCGACGCCGTCAACCACGCTCTCGCCCCCCGCGACGTGTTCATCGCCGACGGCCACCACCGCTACAACACTGCACTGAACTACCTCCAGGAGCGCCAGGCCCAGGGCGCGGCCGGCGGCGCCGCCCGCTGCATGTTCGTCCTCGTCGCCATGCAGGACCCGGGCATGATCGTCCTGCCCACCCACCGGGTCCTGGGCAACATGCCCGCCTTCGACATGAACCGCCTCCAGCACCTGGCCGACGGCCTGCTGCGCTTCGACCCGGTGCCCGGCGACGACCCCCACGCCCTGGAGGCCGCCCTCGCGGCCGCCGGCCCCGCCGACCAGGCTCCCCACGTGATCGGCCTCTACGACCCCGCGGCCACCGCCGGCGCCAAGCTTTTTCTCGCCCGCCCCCTTCAGCCCGACCCGCTGGCCGCCACCCATCCCGACAAGTCGCCGGCCTGGCGCTCGCTCGACGTCGCCTTGGTCCAGCACCTGCTGGTCGAACGCCTTTGCCAGCCCCATTTCTGTGAAGCTGGGCAAGATGGCGGCCAGGTCACCTGGAAGTTCCCGCACGAGATCGCCCAGTTCCGCGACATCGCGGACGGCCCGGATCATCAGCTCGGTGTCGTCTTGCGGGCGACGCCCCTGGAGGCGGTCCGCGCCGTCAGCGAGGCCGGCGAGCTGATGCCCCAGAAGAGCACGTTCTTTTATCCCAAGCTTGCAACAGGACTTGCGATCAACCCGCTGGATTAACGCCCGCCGCGGCACGCGGCACGAATCCCTACAATCACCTATCGCATGCACGCCGAAGCCGATCAGGACTGGGCCGGGTTGAGCGACGAGCAGGTCGTGGCGCGCTACCGTGCCGGCCACGAGGGGGCGTTCGAGGTGCTGGTGCGGCGGTTCCGCCAGGAACTGCTCCATTTCCTGATCCGGTTTGTCGGAAACCGCGCCGCCGCCGAGGACCTCTTCCAGGAAACCTTCCTCCAGGTCCACCTCTCGATCGAGACCTTCGACCTCTCACGGAACTTCAAGCCCTGGCTTTTTACGATCGCCGCGAACAAAGCACGCGACTGGCTGCGTAGAAATACCCGGCAGCAGGCGGCGCCGCTCTCGGCCCTCGTGGACCAGAGCCAGGAGGACGGCCGGACCTTCGTCGACCTGCTTGAGGCCGACCTGCCCCTGCCCACGGAGGACCTGGAGCGGCAGGAGACGCGTGAGCTGGTGCAGGAGGTGGTGGAGGCCCTGCCCGACCACCTCCGGGAAGTGTTGTTGCTGGCGTACTTCAACCGGTTCGCCTACAAGGACATCGCCTCGATGCTCGGCATCCCGCTCGGGACCGTCAAGTCCAGGCTCCACACGGCCGTCGGCACCTTCGCCGAACTGTGGAAGGCCCGCTACCAGGCGCGGCAGCAACAGAGGTGAGAAAGCGAGAAGGACGCCCAAATGAGTCAGTCACGTCAGCCCGATCCCCCGTTCAACAAGACCGAGGATTCGCTCGCCCTCGTCCGGCTGGCCGACGCCGACGCCCGGGCACTCGACGCCCGCCTCGCCGCACGCGCCGGCGATGTGACCGGCCCGCCGCTTGCCCAGGTTGACACCCAGCGCATCGAACGCGTCGACGCCCTGCTCCAGCTCATCGCCACCTGGCCCGTTAACGGCGACGACGCCGGCGAGGCCCTCGTCCAGGCCACCCTCGATCGCGCCCGCACCGCCCGGCAGCGTGAACGCTTCGCCACCCAGGCCCAGATGCTCGCCGAGGCCGGCCCCGCCGGCGGACCCGCCTGGCGCCAGGTCGCCAGCGCCGCCTTCGCCGCCATCATCGCCCTGGCGCTGCTGCTGCCCGCCCTCGAGCACAACCGTTTCGAAGCCCGGCGGACACAATGCGCCGCCAACCTCTCCAACGCCGGCGAGGCCATGGCCGCCTACGCCGGCGACCACAACGGCAACATGCCCCGGGACCGTGTCGAGCCCGGCGCCCCCTGGTTCCACGTCGGCCAGGCCCCGGGCCCCGACGGCACCGTCACCTC
>SKPT01000588.1 GCA_007119405.1 Phycisphaeraceae bacterium | reverse complement strand
TGGGCGATGCCGGCCGATCCGGAAGCCGATCCACGACGGATGGCGGCGTTGGACCCGGATGCCGAACGGCGGTACATTGGTGTCCGAGCCGGATTGTGCCGCGCGGTCGGGGGACCAAGGGGGCGGGTGCAATGATGGTAGTCGATTGATGTGGATTGGCTACCCGTTGACTCCAAGGGCTCCTGAGGGGCTGACAATGAAGATGCACCGGTCTGTCGGTACTGGGCACGTCGCGTATGTGCAAGGCACGCGTGGGACGATGGCTTTGGCGCGGGCGCGCCTGGCGACCCTGGCCACGGTGGCGGCGTTGGCTGTGGCGGTGCCGGTGGCCCTTGGCGATCCGCCTCCGCCCGAGCTTGAGGGGCACATGGAGTGGGTGGGCACGGGTGTGTGGACCGGCAGCAAGTGGTCCGAATATGGCGAGTTGGAGCTGATGGGCCCTCGGGGGACGGACCCACTCGGCGCCGGCGCCGAGGCGCCCCCGGCCGGGGTACAGCCGCTGTTCGCCGGCCGCGGCAGCGAGACGAGCACGGTCGACCAGTGGGTCGCGGGCGAGAATCACTGGGAGGTCTACAGCCTGACGTTCGACATGTTCCGCGAGTTCGACGACGAGGAGGGCATCTGGGAAAGTGAAGCCGCACCGCAGTACACGATCACCGGCAACGCGCTGTACCTCGGGACGGGGGGGATCACCAACAGCAGCGGTACCACACAGATCATCGAAAACGACATCTGGCTGTGGGATGACACGACGATCGACGGTGGCGACGGACTTGAACTGCAAGGCGAAGTGATCGACACCTCCCGCGGCAAGCAGGCCGGCGAAACCAAGAACCTGACCATCACGGGGCAGGTCGAAAGCTGGGCCGAGATCGTCGGCGCCGGCGACATCACCTTTGACGACGGGTTCGCGGTCGTGCAGCACGCGGCCATCGGTGGCGGCGGCGACATCAGCTTCGAGGACGGCTGGGCCGAGGTTCACGCCGACATCCGCGGCGACGGCGATGTGAGCTTCACCGGTTCCGAGGTCCATCTCTTCGGCGCCATCCAGGGCGACGGCGACGTGAGCTTCACCAATTCCGAAACTCACCTGCACGCCGCGTCGACCTACACCGGGCAAACCACCATCGAACAGACCGAAGTCGGCCTGGAAAACACGGTGCAGGTGTTCGTCGGCGACGACCGGGCCTTCGGCGACACCAGCGGAAGCATCACGGTCATCGGCGCGTTCATGCTCGGTTCACACGACGCCGACGTTGTGCTCGACTACGACTTTCTCGTCCAGGATGGACCGGACGCCGGCCGCATCCGCTTCGGCGTCACCGACGACAACAGCCTTGTGCAGCTCGCCGGCGTCATCAACATGGACAACAGCGACACCACCTTGTTCATGGAGCACGCCGCCCAGGCCCATCTTCACGATACGAGCGAGATCCGGCTGGGCGACGCCACACTGACCATCGACGGCCTGGGCGCCTCGGAAATGCGCATCGACGGCCGCATCCGCGGTGGGCAGACCGGGCAGGACGCGCTGATCTACGACTCGCTTGGAACCCTGATCCTCACCGGCGCGAACGACTACCTGGGCGATACCCGCCTCCAAGAGGGCGACGTGCGCTTTGCCGGCGCCAATGCCTTCGGCGCCAGCGAGAACCTCTACCTCGAAGACGGGCTGGATTCACTGGGCAGCGCCGCCGGCGAGCCCGAAGCGCGCACCGCGGCCAGCGTCCACCTGGACACGAACCTCGACCTGATCCCGCTGGGCGAACTGCGGTTCGAAGGCGACTGGCGGATCCTCAACGCCCACCGCCGCCTGACCATCCTTACCCAGCCGGACGACGGACATGTCGTGTTCGACGAGGACGCGGAAGTCGATCTCAACGGCTTGGGCCTGACCTTCGCAGGCGTCGGCACCGCCGTCGTCGACGCGGCGATCGTCGGCGATGGGACGCTCATCAAGGCCGGCAGCGGCACCCTCCGCCTCACCGGCGAGAACGCCTACGACGGCGAGACCCTGCTGCGCGGCGGCACGCTGGAGATCGCCGGCGAAAGCCCCTTCGGCGTCGGCGACTGGTTCCGTGTCGAGAGCAATGCCTCACTGCGTGCCCTCGAGAGCCTGAGCATCGACCAGAACGTCGAGCTCCAGGCCAACCTGACCCTGCTCGATGGCGCCGCGCTGACCTTCGCCGGCGACGAGATGACCATTGATGACGACGTCGTCCTCAGGCTCAACACCACCAGCATCACCACCGTCGAGTCGACCCTCAGCCTCGATAACAGTCTCACGCTCGAAGGCGACGGCGACCTGACCCTGGACGGGCAGGTGACCGGCGGGGACGGGATCAGCCACGGCGGCGGCGGCACGCTGATCCTCGCCACCGCCAACGACTACAGCGGCGGCACGTGGCTGACCAGCGGCACCACCCGCGTGGGGGACGACGAGTCCTTCGGCACAGGTACCGTGCGCATCGTCGACCAGGCCAACCTCGGCGCCGACGTCGAGGTCACGCTCGACAACGACTTCGAGATCGCCGGCCACCTGCACCTGATCGAGGGCGAGGCGATCGACTTTGCCGGCACCGTCGCGGCCGTCAGCGGCATGGATCCGCAGATCACCATCGCCAACACCGCCGAGAATCGCGTCGCCGCCGGTGGCCAGCTTGTGCTCAACGGGCACCTGACCTTCGACATTGTCGAGGGCGGACAGTTCAGCATCCTCGGCGACATCAGCGGCAACCGCAACCTTGTCTCCACCGGCGAGGGGACGCTGGCGGTCGGTGGCACCGCCAATTCCTACGGCCAGACGATCATCCAGGCCGGGCAGTTCGAGGTGCTCGACGGGGCGGAGCTGACCACCACCGCGCTGCTCGTCGACGACGCGGAGGCCAGCATTCTCGAGCAGGCCGAGATGACGGTCACCGGTCTGGTGGGGCTGACGGGCGCCAGTGAGCTGCGCCTGGACGCGGAGGCCCAGCTCAATGCCAATCGTCTCGAGGTCAGCGAGTCTTCACTGTTCGAGGCCGGCACCGACGCCCAGGTCGACGTCGCCACCGCCGCGGAAGTCACCGGGCAGAGCATGCTGTGGCTGCTCGATGACGCCGCCATGAATCTCGAAGAACTGATCGTCGACGGTGCGACGCTGCGCCTCGACGCCGGCGCCAGTGTTACGCCCCAGGAGCAGCTCACGCTCAGCAACGGCGCCACCGCCATGCTCGCCGGGAGCGTCAACGGGCTGATCCAGGTCGACGAGGGGACGCTCCAGCTCGACGGCGACGACGCGCTGGCCGACACCACCCAGGTCAACGTTGACGGGCCTACGATCATGCGCGCCTCCGCCGCCGTGACCATCGACGCGCCCACGTCCCTGCAGCTTCGCGACACGCTGACGCTGGCCGACGGCGAAGCCCTGACGCTGGACGGCCCGGGTCTGCTGGTCGATCAGCCCGCGACGCTGGCGGTCAGCAACACCGCGCCGACCGTCCTCGGCCCCAGCACGGTCGTCACGCTCGACCACCCGCTTTTGATGGTCCTGGGCCAGGACCTGGACGTGGAAGGGAGCTTCACCGGCGCGGCGGCCCTGGCGCTGACCGGCCCCGGCACGCTGCGCGTGCACTCGGACACCAGCAGCATCGACACCGCCTTCGTCATCGGCGGCACGTTGCACATGACGTCCGGCGCGGACATCGACCTCGAGGTTCTGACCGTCGACGGCGGCACCCTACGGCTCGACGCCGGCGCCACCGTCACACCGCAAGACCCACTGGCAGTCGACAACGGCGGCATGCTCATGCTCACGGGCAGCGTCACCGGCGCGATCCAGGTCAACCAGGGCACGCTCCGCCTCGATGCCGACACCGCGCTGGCCGGCACCAGCGACGTGCATGTCGACGGGCCGACGTCCATGTTCGCGTCAACGGCGATGACCATTGACGACCCGGTGACGCTGCACCTGCGTGACACCCTGACGCTGGCCGATGGCGGCGCGTTGACGCTCAACGGGCCGAGCCTGCTCGTGGATCAGCCCGCGCTGCTCGCGGTCACGAACAGCGCGCCCACGAGGCTGGGGGCGGACACGACGATCACGCTCGCCGACACACTGACGTTCGGTCTCAACGAGGACCTGGACGTCGAGGGGCGGCTGACCGGCGGTGCGGGCTTCGTCAAGACGGGCGCCGGCACGCTGCGCATCCACTCCGACGACAGCGACCCGAACCAGGCCACCATCGAGCAGGGGCTGATGCACCTGCCGACGGGCGCGGCGATGAGTCTGCAGGAGTTGAACGTCGCCGGCGGGGCGGTCCAGCTCGACGCCGGCTCGAACCTGGCGATCGCGTCGCAGACCCGCATCGCCAACGGGCACCTCGATGTGCATGCCGCGGGCCTCTTCAGCTCGGGCGAGGTGATCGTCGAGCCGGGCGGCGCGCTGCGCGGCGCGGGAAGCGTCGAGGCGCCGGTCACCGTCGGCGCGGGCGGCGCCTTGCGTCCCGCGACGAGCGGCGGCCAGCCGTTCACCACGCTCCAGATCGACGGCGACCTGACGCTTGAGGCGGACAGCCGGACCGTGATCCGCTTTGATATCACGAGCGCCAGCGACAGCGTCGCGGTCACCGGCGACAGCGTCATCCAGGATGGGGCGCGGCTGGTGATGGACCAGCTCGACAGCCCGGCGCCGCTGGCGTCAGGCCTGCGCTTGCCCGTCGTGACGGCCGGGAGCATCGATGTCGACCCGGAGGCGATCGAGCTCGAAGTCGACACCGACACCCTGCTGCGGTTTTCGATCGAGCTCGAGGACAACCCGACCCTGGTCGTCGTGACCAGCCGCGACCTGTTCGCGTTCGACGCCCGCGGCCCCAACAACCAGAGCCTGGCGCAGGCCCTGGACGAGATCGCCGGCGAGCAGGAGGCGCTGGCGCCGGCGGATCGCGACGCCGCCATGGAGGAGCTGCTGGCCGAGCTCAACCCGCAGAACCTCGACGACGAGACCTTCAACGCCGGACTCGAGGCGA
>SKPT01000639.1 GCA_007119405.1 Phycisphaeraceae bacterium | reverse complement strand
CAGGGTTGCGCGGCTCGGCACCCTCCGCGCCGGCACTGATGCGCGGCGGGTTGTTGACGAGCCAGGCGGCGAGGCGCTCGAAGTCCTGCATCCCCCGGCTGGCGGCGTCGTATTCGGTGATCGGCTGGCCGAAGCTCGCCGCCTCCTTGAGCTTGCTGGAGAAGTTGATCAGCACCGGCAGGAGCTTGTCCCCGAACTGGCGGCGCAGCTCGCCAAGGATCTCGCGGGCGAGCTTGGTGCGCACGTCGTACATGGTCGGCAGGACCTTGAAGCGCACCTCGTGCCCGGCCCGGCGGGCGAGCATGTTGATCGTCTGCTCCTGCTTGATCGAGCCCTGCAGCGCGTAGTAGCCCGTCTCCACGGGCACGAGGACCTCGTCGGCGGCGCGCAGGGCGTTGAACGTCAGCAGCCCGATCGACGGCGGGCAGTCGATGACGCAGAACTCGTAGTCGTCCTGGGCCGGGCTGAGCACCTGGGCCAGCCGGCGGTCACGGTCGGAGGCCCCGGCGAGCTGCTGCTCGACGGCCGCCAGGCCCATCGTCGAGGGCACGAGGTCGAGGTTGCGGGCGATCTGCCAGGTGACCTCGGCGATCGCGAGCGAGCCGTCAAGCCCGCGGCGCAGCAGGTCGGCGACGGAGTGCTCGATCTGCGACTCGGGCACGGCCAGGCCCATGGCACAGTGGGCCTGCGGGTCCATGTCGACCAGGAGCGTGCGCTGGCCCTTGGCGGCGAGGGTGGCGGCGAGGTTGATGGAGACGGTCGTCTTCCCGCAGCCGCCCTTCTGGTTGATGATCGCGATGCTGCGCACGCGTCCTCCGAGGCTTGTTAGCCGGGGCCTCGGCGGCTGCCAGCGTCAGTCGGCCTGTTGAGCAATGCCGAACCGGCCCACGCGGAAAGCTTGGCGCGACGCGGCCCCACCGTTAGCGGTTATCGGCCGGGGCTCGGGGCGACCTTGAATGCCAGCGGCAATAATGGGGATATTATCCGCCAGTTCCGGGGGCCCGGGGGTAAGGGCCCAGGCGCCCGGAACGGGGGGCCTGATCTGTCAACGCCCGTCCTGAGCGAGTCCGCGAGCGTAGGCCGGGACCTCCCACGACGTGCCTCCGGGTTCACAGATCCCCACCGGTCACGTCTCCTCGTCCTCCTGCGCTTGCCCGCAGGACCAGCAGATCTCGAAGTTGGCAGGGTTGGTCTCGCCGCAATGGGGGCAATCCCACGGCTCGTGGCGCCGGGCCGCGGGCGGGGCGGGCGGCAGCGGCTCGTCGAGGCGCAGCCGGCGGACAAGGTCGATCGCCTGGAGATAGTGGTCGCGCGGCACGCCGATGCGCCGCCGGCGGCTGGTGATCGGCCAGAAGCCGGCGCCGCCGAAGAGGTCCGACATCGGCTCGGCGAGCTGGACGTAGGGAATCTGGTAGACGAAGAGCAGGTCGCGGATCTCCGGCGTGTCGCGGACCTCCTCGCCGCCGGCGATCAGCGGCGGGCAGTCGCCCGGGGGGATGTACTCGTCGAGGCTGAAGCCCCGGCCGCACTCGGGGCAGCGGTGCTGATCGAGCCCGGCCAGGGCGGAGCCGCAGTTCAGGCAGCTCAGCCCGAGGTCGGGCACGGGCAGGGCGTGGGGGTCGAACATGACAGGGATTCTATCGCGCCACGAAGCGCGAGCGGCCGGGGACGCCGGCGGCCTTGCACCGTTGCCTGCGGACGCTAGGATGCCTCTTTCCCCGTCACCTGCAACGACTTACCCACCAATCCAAGGAGCAAGCCGACGATGAGCGAGCAGAAGGCCACCAACATCACCTGGCATGAGGGTGAGGTCGACCGCGCCCAGCGGGCCCAGGCGCTGAAGCAGAAGGGCGCCACGATCTGGATGACCGGGCTCTCGGGCAGCGGCAAGAGCACGGTGGCCGTGGCCGTAGAGCAGGCCCTGATCCGGCAGGGCAAGCTGGCCTATCGCCTCGACGGCGACAACGTCCGCCACGGGCTGAACAAGAACCTGGGTTTCTCGGCCGAGGACCGGGCCGAGAACATTCGCCGCATCGGCGAGGTTGCCAAGCTCTTCGCCGACGCCGGGATCATCTGCATCACCAGCTTCATCAGCCCTTACCGCGTCGATCGCGACCTGGTGCGCCAACTGCACGACGAGGCGGACTTGCCGTTCCTGGAGGTCTACGTGGACGTGCCGCTGGAGGAAGCGGAGAAGCGCGACCCCAAGGGCCTGTACAAGAAGGCCCGCGCCGGCGAGCTCAAGGGCTTCACGGGCATCGACGACCCTTACGAGGCTCCCGAGAAGCCGGAGTTGCACCTGCGCACCGACCAGTTGACGCTTGAGCAGGAGGTGGAGCAGGTGATCGAGCTGCTGACGGGTCGGGGCCTGCTCAGGGCGTGAGCCGCCCCGCCGCGGGCCGTGCGGTCCGCGGAGCATGCGAGCCCGGCCGTGTCGCCGCGGATCGCCCGGTGGTTGTCGGTGGGCGTAGCGGGGAGTAGACTGCTGTGTGAACGGGGTGTAGCTCAGCTTGGTTAGAGCGCACGTCTGGGGGGCGTGAGGTCGCTGGTTCGAATCCAGTCACCCCGATTTCCCAAAGTCAGGCTGAAATCGCGAGTTGCGATTACCCGTCAACCGACGGCGCGGCCGTAAGCCCGGACCATAAACGTACCCACGGGTACGTTTGAGCCCGAGGAGCGAGCCGTGCCCACCCTCAAAAAAGCCGTCCCGAAACTCCGTCGTCAGAAGGAAAAAGGCCGCCCGGACCGCGCTTTCGTCGTGCTCGATGGCCGCAAGGTACCATGCGCTGGGGCACGTCCGAGGCCCAGCAGCGCTACGAGCGAGCCATCGCCGAGTGGCTGAGCAACGGCCGGCGCAGTCCCATCGGCGATCGCGAGATCATCACCGTCGCCGTGCTCGTCGACCGCTTCCGCAGCCACGCCGCCACCTACTACGTCAAGCACGACGGCACCCCGACCACCGAGCAGGACAACTTCGACCGCGCCATCGCCCCGCTGCTGGCGCTGTACGCCGATATGCCGGTGGCGGAGTTCGGGCCGCGGCACCTGCGGGCCGTCCGGCAGCGGATGCTCGAAACCGGCTGGTCGCGCACCTGGATCAACGCCCAGGTCGCCCGTGTCCGGCAGGTGTTCAAGTGGGGCACGAGCCACGAGCTGGTGCCCAGTGGCGTGTACCCAGCCCTCCAGGCGGTGGCGGGGCTGAAGCGCGGGCGCAGCGCCGCACCCGAGAAGGATCCCGTGCGCCCCGCCCCCGAGGCACACGTCGAGGCGGTGCGGGCCTGCGTCTCCGCCACCATCCGCGACATGATCGACGTGCAGCTCCTGACCGGCTGCCGGCCCGACGAGCTGTGCCGCATGCGGGCCATCGACATCGACCGTAGCGGCCCGGTCTGGGAGTATCGCCCGGCCGGCCACAAGGGCAGCCACCACGGCCACGAGCGCGTCATCTTCATCGGGCCCGCCGCCCAGGCCATCATCCAGCGCCGGCTGAGCAGGCAGGCGACGACCCCGCTGTTCCCCCCGCGCGAGGGACACGGCGAAGCCAGGGCCGCAGATGCCCATGCCCGCCGGCGGCCGAATCAGCAGCCGACGCCGCGCCGGACGCAGCGGCGCATCCGCACGGCCTACACCACGGACACCTACCGCCGCGCCATCCATCGCGCCTGCGACAAGGCCGCCGTGCCGCGCTGGTCGCCGGGTAGGTTGCGCCACAACGCCGCATCGCGGCTGCGGGCCGAGCATGGCATCGACGTCGCCCAGACCATCCTCGGGCACAGGCTGGGCTCGACCGTCACGGAGGTCTACGCCGAGGCGAACGTCGCCAAGGCGAAGGACGTGATCGGGAAGGTGGGATGACGTGGTAGGATCGAGGCCGCGGGCGCCGGGAGTCATGACCCGGTGAACGGCCGGCCGCCGGCGAATCGCTTGCCCCTGCGACTCGCTGGCTGGCCGGCTGGCCCGCTTCGCACAGGGGCAAGCAAATGTCCAAGTACATGTCGGTCAAGCAAGTGGCCATGTGCATCCGGCTCAGCGAGCGTTCGGTGCGGCGCCTCATTACCGAAGGGCACATCCCGTCCGAGAAGATCGCGGGCCGGCGGCTTGTTCCCAAGGCATGGTTCCAGGAAACGTACGGCAGGGGGGCGCAGGTCTTGCCCGATGAGGTGCTGTGGGCCAGTATTCACATGTTCAACGACGCGGACGAGCAGAGCCAGCGGGCGTATCTGCGTCGATACTACAAATCGCCGCACAAGGTGGACGAGGCAATCGCGGGGTTGCGCTCATACCGCCGACCATGACAAATTATGTCATAAGGTGCATTAAGTGGTGTTCTGTGCGTGACTAACTGCAATCGCGCGAGGGCTCATGTTATCTAGGGGACATGAGCTCAACCGCCACCAACTCCGCGAACGATCGTCACATCACTCTCGCCGAGGCGGCCGCCCACGCCCCGGGCAACCCGTCGGCAAACTGTCTGTGGAGATGGGCCCGGCAAGGCGTACTCGCTCGCTCGGGCCGACGGGTTCGCCTTCGTCACGTTCGAGTCGGGCGTCGCGTGTTCACCACGGCGAAGTGGGTGTCCGACTTCATCGACCAGCTCACGGCCGCTGACATCGAACATTTTGAGGCCGCCGCCGCCGGGGGCCCTGATCCTCAGCCGCCGACGCCGACCCGCACCACCGAGCACACCACGGCCAAGCGCCGCCTCCAGGAGGCCGGCCTGGTGTGACACACGGCGCACGGAACCGCGGCCGGCGTTTGAGCGACGGATGGCCTGCGAGTTCCGCTACGAGAAAGGACGCCCCCCATGATAATCCATCGTCACGGACGGCGACACCCAGAACAGAAAATAATTCCTCCTCCCCCGTGCCGCCGCTGCGGGCGGTCCCTGTAATACTCCCCAAAAACTGGGCGCGTCGTTAAGGTGGGTTCGGTTCCGAACAGGAGTCGAACAGGATGGCACGCAAGCGACGACAGTTGTCAGCGGATTTCAAGGCGAAGGTGGCCCT
>SKPT01000009.1 GCA_007119405.1 Phycisphaeraceae bacterium | reverse complement strand
CGTCCCCGCCACCGCCCCCGCCGACACCCCCGCCGACAGCACCGAGCTCCAGGCCCCGCTCATCGACCGCGCCCACGCCCGCGCCGCCCACCGCCTCGTCGAGAACTGGCTCGCCCAGGGCCTCGTCGACCCTGACGACGCCCAGCCCACCCCCGTCACCGCCGCCTACGCCGTCCACATCACCATCTGGCGCGACGGCATCCACCTCGCCTCCGCCCAGGCCCGCCGAGGCGACCCCCAGGCCGCCCTCGCCGACGACCCCGGCCAACCCGTGGACCTCGCCTCCCTGGTCGTGCCCGCCGCCCGCGACGTCGTCGCCCAGATCGAGCGACGCATCCGCGACGCCCACCGCGAGGCCGACGAATCCCGCCACGTGCCCACCGTCGCCGACATCTCCCCCCTCCTGCTCGTCGAGATCCAGATCGCCCACAGCCTCGAGCCCATCCGCATCGAGCCCGACGCCCCGGCCTCGGCCATCTACGACCACTTCGCCCCGGGCTACCACGGCCTGCGGATCACCCGGGCCAACCACCGCGCCGACGACAACGACGCCGACGCCGCCATCGTCTGGCCCGCCACCGCCCTGGCCCGCAACGTCCAGCCACGCAGCCAGCTCACCCGCGCCCTGGCCGACCTCGAACTGCCCATCGACGCCATCGCCGACCTTGCTCGCCCCGGCGGGCCCGCCGTCCAACGCTTCCGCATCCACCACGTGGTCCGGCCCAACCCCCAAATGGCCCCCAACGACCTGGTCCGCGGCCAGACCATCCTCCCCCCCTACGCGGCCGACGGCCGGACCATCGAACAGCTCGCCCAACGCCTCGGCAACCACCTGCACAACCGCTTCACACGCCAGGGCATGATCCGCTCGACCTACCTGCCCACCAGCGACCGGCACGTCGACCCGCTCGTCGCCGAGCCCGACGACGCCGCCCTCGCCGCCTACGCGCTGCTGACCCACACCCGCCTCGTCGCCCGGCAAGAGCCCGGCGCCGCCCTGCTCATCGACGACCGCATCGACGACGCCACCCGCGTCGTCCACCTGCTCGGCGAGGAGATCCTCCAGGACGACGACGCCGTCGCCGCACGCCCCGCCGCCGCCGCCCTGGCCCTGCTCTGCCTCGTTGACCTGCCCCAGCGCACCGATCGCGACCGCACCCTGCGCGACCGCCTCGCCGCCAGCCTCCTCGAGCTCGCCGGCGACCGCGACGACCCGCCCGACCCCGCCACCGATCCCGCCACGGCCGCCATCATCCTCGCCGCGCTCGCCGGCCAGTGGGAGCAGACCCGCGAGCCCGACCTGGCCGCGCACGTCGCCCGGTCCCTGGCCGCGCTGCACGATCAGCTCACGCGCAGCGTCGACCTCGACGCCCTGCCCTGGCTCGTCCTCGCCCACAACCGCGCCGCCCACCTGCTCGCCGACACCACCGACCTGCTCGACGAGCAGACCCTCGCCCAGCGCGAGGACGAGCTCGGCCGGCTCGGCTCACGCCTGATCGACCTCCAGATCGTCGCCAGCCCGAGCCTGGGCCCCGACGACGTCGTCGGCGGGTTCGATCTGACCGGCCGCGGCCGCCACGCGCCACCCGCCGCCGACTGGCGCTCCGCGCAGGTGCTGTTCTTCCTCGCCGCCGCCATGCGACAGCCCGGGATCACCGCCGGGCACGACCCCATGGGCTGGATGCTCACCACAGGCCTCGCCGCCCGCTTCCTCGCCCAGCTCACCTTCACCGAAACCAACAGCTACTACCTGCGAAACCCCCGCGCCGCCTCCGCCGGCCTGCGCGCCGCCCCCTGGGACAACAGCCTGACCGTCGAAGCCCAGGCCATCGCCCTGCTGGCGGTGACCGAGCTGAACCACGCCCTGGCCGACCTCCAGGAACAGGACCGCTGAACCCGTCCACCCGCCCCGCCCCATTCTGAATTCTGAATTCTGAATCACGCCCTCCCCCTCACGTCCGCTCATTCTTGAACAGCTCCACCACCTCGCCATCCGGCCCCTCGAAGAACGCCAGACGCACGGGCGTGACCTGGGGCCGCGACGCGATCTCCACGTCCCGCGGCTCAACGGTCACGTTCATCCCCGCCTCGCGCACCCGCTCGACCACCGCGTCCGGATCGTCCGTCCGCAGGGCGAAGTGCAGGATCGCCGCCTCCTGCGAGGCTCGCTCCTGCCCCGGCCGCTCGAAGACCTCCAGGTAGTTCCCATCGCCCGTGTCCAGCATGATCGCCCGCTTGCCCGCCTCGCCCCAGGCGATCCGCTCAACGAACCCCAGCACGTCCTTGTAGAACGCCACCGACGCGTCGAAGTCCCGCGCCCGGATCGCCACGTGATGAAACCCCCCGCCGCCGATCGTCGCATTGCTGCCCATGGCCGCTCTCCTCGTGAAAAGATAGGCCGTCATCCTACCACCGCCCCCAGCCGCTTGCGGCTTCGCGATACCCCGCGACAACCCGATCCATCCAAAAAAAGGAGCCGGCGACCCACGGGCCGCCGACTCCACACACCATGTCACCTCGTTGGCCTCTGCTCCGTGCCTTCGTGCCTTGGCCCTACAGCGCCGCGTCGTCGCGATCCCCCGTCCGGATCCGCACCACCTGCCCCAGCTCGTAGACGAACAGCTTGCCGTCGCCCACCTCGCCGCTGCGTGCCGCCGACACCACCGCCTCGATCGCCTTGTCCAGGTCCTCGCTGCGCACCGCGATCTTGAGCAGGATCTTGGGCACGAACCCCACGTCCATCCGCCCGCCGCGGTAGCGCTCGGTGTGCCCTTTCTGCTTGCCAAAGCCCCGGCACTCCATGGCCGTGCACCCGAGAATCCCCATGCTCGCCAACCTCGCCTTGACATCATCCAGCGCCCCGGGCTTGATCACCGCTTCAATCATGTGCATCGCATAGTTCCTTTCAATCTCAATGCAACCCTGAACGCCCCGCCCCGTTAACGCCCGCCCTGAGCAAAGCGAAGGGCGGGATTTCCCCCGGCTCCCCCCTTTCGCTTCGTGCCATCGCGCCTCTGCCCTCAGATCTCCCGCACGTGATAGCTCTTGATATACGTCCGCGAGAAGTCCGGGTAGGCCGACATCTCATGCTCGCCCAGATCCAGGCCTTCGATCTCCTCCGCCTCATCGACGCGCAGGCCCAGCGTCGCCTTGACCGCCAGCGCCGCGGCGAACGCGAACGCGAGCGTGAAGGCCCCGATCGCCGCGATGCCGATCGCCTGGTGCATGAGCTGCGTCGGCCCGGCCGCGCTGCCGAAGATTCCCACCGCCAGCGTCCCCCACACGCCGCACGTGCCATGGGCGCTGATCGCCCCGACCGGGTCGTCGATGCGCAGCCGATCCAGCGCGATGATCGACACGACGACGATCACGCCGCCGATGAGCCCGATGATGATCGCCGTCAGGGGCGTCTGGATGTCGGCGCTGGCGGTGATGGCCACGAGCCCGCCCAGGATGCCGTTGAGCGCCATGGTCAGGTCGGCGTTGCGCGTGGCGAAGTAGGCCACCGCCCCGGCCGCCAGCGCCCCGGCCGACGCCGCCAGCGCCGTGTTGACCAGCACGAGCGACACCTCGGCGGCGTCGGCGGTGAGCACCGATCCGCCGTTGAAGCCGAACCACCCGAACCACAGCAGAAACACGCCGACCGTCGCCAGGGCCAGGTTGTGCCCGGGGATCGGGTTGACGGTGCCGTCGGACGCGTACTTGCCCAGGCGCGGCCCGAGGACGATCACCGCCGCCAGCGCCGCCCACGCCCCGACGCTGTGCACCAGCGTCGAGCCGGCGAAGTCGACGAAGCCCATCTGATAGAGCCAGCCGCCACCCCACTGCCACGAGCCGGTGATCGGGTAGGCGATCGCCACCACGAGCGTGATGAAGACCAGGAAGGGCCCGAGCTTGATGCGCTCGGCGACGGCGCCGGAGACGATCGTCGCCGCGGTGGCGGCGAACATCGCCTGGAAGAAGAAGTCGCTGAAGTAGGTGAAGCCTTCGTCGTAGGCCGACGTCTGCCCTTCGGCGCCCGGGTCCAGGCCCATCCCGTCCCAGCCCAGCAGCCCGTCGATGCCCCAGGCGCCGGGGTACATCACCGAGAAGCCGATCACCGCGTAGCTCAATATGCCGATCGCGATGATCATCGTGTTCTTGAACAGGATGTTCACCGTGTTCTTGGCCTGCGTCAGCCCGCTCTCGAGCGACGCGAAGCCCAGGTGCATGATGAACACCATGCACCCGGCCAACATGATCCAGAGATTGTTGACCGTGAACATCTCCGCCGAGACGCCATCGTCCGCCCACGCCTTGCCCGTCATGGCGAAGCCCGTCAGCAGCATCACGCTCAACGCCAGGCCCAGCTTCATCCTTCCCAAGCTCATCACATCTCCTTTCATAGCCGCTCGCGGCTTCGCGAAACCCATCAAGCAACCAACACCGTCCAAAAGGAGCGAGCGCCCCAACAGACGCCCGCCCCGAACCTCCGCGACCATCACGGAGGCGGCCTGGTCCGTCCCCACCCCCCGCCACCAGCCACGCGCGCAACGGCCGCGCTCTCCCTGCTCGCTGCCTCGCGTGCCACAAACGACTCGTGTCGCCGCTCACACTCCCACGCAACACCCATGCCACCTGCGACGATCCCCCACGCCGGGGCGCCCACGATCACCCACCAACACCCTCCTCACGCCCGCGCCAAGGCCGATTCTCCGCCAGGAAAAACAATCGCACCCCCGGCCACTCAAATCCCCGCCCCGCCAGGGCCTGCGCGCAAAACGATCGCGGCTCATGCCCTGGGCCCGGCCACTGCCCGCTTTCCGCGCACCGGCGCCGATCCCCAAATCCCCCTCCCCAATCCGCGGCCGCGCGGTATAATGGGCCACCATGGAGAAGTGGTCGCTGATCGCAGGAAACTCGCTCCGCGGCCCCGACAATCTCCAGCATCGCGCACAACAAACAGGAGCTCGTGCATGACTCGGCCGTCGCGCACCAACGACCCCCAGCGCCCTGCCACGCCTCGCACGGGCGCCCCCACCACCCG
>SKPT01000642.1 GCA_007119405.1 Phycisphaeraceae bacterium | reverse complement strand
CGATCGCTGCATCGCCCGTGCCCGCCGCCGGCTGCTGCTGACGCGCGGGCTGCGTGACCTGGCGTGGTGGTCGCTCGCCGCCCTCGCGGCCGCGGCCGCGATGGTCCTCGCTCACCGCCTCTTCGGCGTGCCGGCGGGCGGCTGGCCCCTGTCGGCCTACATCGTGCTCGCGGTCGCGGCGCTCGCCGGGGCCCTGGCGACGGCGTCGCTGGCGATCCCCACGCCCGAGGCCGTCGCCGCCATGCTCGACGACCGGCTGGGACTCAAGGATCGCCTCGGCAGCGGGCTCTACGCCCGGGACCAGCGCCACGAGCCGATGGCCGGGCAGGTCATCGCCGACGCCGGCAAGGCCGCCGACCGCGTGGTGCTGCGCGACGCGGTGCCCTGGCAGGGTGGACGCACATGGGCGGCCGTGCCCGCCGCGGCGGTCGTGCTCGCGATGCTGCTGGCCTTCGTGCCCGCGGACCTGGACCTGTTCGGCCGCGAGGCGGCGCAGCAGGCGGCCGCGGAGCAGGAGCAGGAGCAGCAGGACGAGGCCCGCCGCGCCGAGCAGCAGGACGACGCCGAGCGCCTCGCCGAGCGGCCGCTCGAGGAAGCCGACGTCGACGAGCTGATGGACCGCCTGGCGTCGCTGAGCGATCGCGAGCTGCGCACGGACGCGGACCGGCGTGAGCTGGCGCGGGAAGTCACGGAGCTGCGCGACCGCCTGGACGAGTTGCATCGTCAGGAGGCGGGACAGGCCGAGTCGCTGCGGTCGATGTTCAGCCAGCTCGACCTGGACCGGCAGGGGCCGGGGCGTGAGCTGGGCGATGCGCTGCGGCGGGGCGATTATGAGGCGGCGCAGCGCGAGCTCGAGGCTTTGAGCCAGCAGGTGCAGGCGGGCGAGCTCAGCGAGGAGCAGCGTCGCCAGCTCGAGGAGCAGTTGGCCCAGTTGCAGGAGCAGTTGCAGGAGCTGGCCGAGCAGGCCCAGGCCGAGGCGGACGCGATCGGCGAGCAGATGGCGGCGGCGATGGCCGAGGCGGGGCTGACGGCCGAGCAGATCGAGGCGCTTCAGCAGATGGACGCCGAGCAGTTGCGCCAGGCGCTGGAGGAGGCGCTCCAGGAGCAGGGCATGAGCGCCGAGGAGGCGCAGCAGATGGCCGAGCAGATGGCTCAGCAACAGCAGCAAAGGCAGGCGCAGCAGCAGGCCGCGGGCATGTGCCAGAGCCTGGGCCAGTGCATGGGCGGGATGTGCCAGGGCCTGGGCTCGGGCAACGCCGGGCAGTTCGGCCAGTCCGCCGGCGAGGCGCAGGGCGAACTGGGCCAGCTCGTGGCGATGCAGTACCGCCTCCAGCAGATGGCCATCACCCGCGCCGCCGCCGAGCGCACGCTCAGCGAGTCCGGCCAGGGCGGCCAGAGCCTGAGCCGGGGCACGGGCGCCGGCGGGCAGGGCGCCGGGGCGGGCAGCGGCAGCGACCCGATCGGCGAGCATCGCCAGGTCGAGGGCTCCGACCGCCGGGGGATCGACGACTCCGGCCAGGCCCGCGCCGGGCGCGTGATCGCCTCATGGAGCGAGCCCGGGCCCGTCGAGGCCGGCGAGGCCCGCCTCCAGTTCGACGAGGCCGTCACCGAGGCCCGCACCGAAGCCGAGCAGGCCGTCACCGAGGACCGCGTGCCGCGCCGCTACCACGAGTCGATCCGCGAGTACTTCCGGCAGTTGCCGGCGGCGGAGCAGGAGTGAGACGCCGTGGGCGTTAAGCGCCGATCGGCACTGACAAGCTCCGCGGCCTCCGCTTGTCAGTGGCACCGCGCTTGTGAAAAGGGTGACTCATGGATGATCGAACCCGTGGTGTAACAATGGGGATGGGTGGGCTGATGGCCGGATTGACGGCCGGACTGACTGTCGATCTCGGCATTGGCACCCTTGGGCAAGCGACGTTGGCCGTGACGGTGAGCGTAAGCTGCTCGCTGTTGCTGCTCTGGCTGTTGCCGCGGGCCCGCCGGTCCTCGTGAAGATGGGTGACAACTGCCGCTCTTGAACTTCCGCTTCGACCAACCCGGGCTGCTCTGGCTGCTGCTGTTGGCCGTGCCCATCGTCTGGCTGGGGATGCGCAGCCTGGCGACGCTGGACCCGGTGCGGCGGTGGACGGCCATCGCCCTGCGCCTGGCGGTGCTGGCGGTGCTGGTGGCCATGATCGCCGGGCTCCAGGGCGTGCAGCGCCACCACGACCTTTCCGTCATCGCCCTGGTCAACGAGTCGGAGTCGGTCCGCCGCTTCGCCCAGCCGCCCAGCCCCCTGCTCGAGAGCGACGGCCAGCTCGACGGCGAGCAGAGCATCGAGCGCTGGGTACGCCACTGGCTGACCCACGCCGGCCACGACGCCAGGGAAGACGACCGCCTGGGCATCGTGACCTACGACGGCCGGCCGACGGTGCGCCGCCTGCCCCGGCCCGGGCTGGAGCTGGACTTCGGCATCGTGCCGCAGCGCGTCGAGGGCACGGACACCGCCTCGGCGATCCACACGGCCCGGGCGATGTTCCCGCCGGACACCGGCGCGAGGCTCGTGCTCATCAGCGACGGTCACGAGGGCGGGGGCGAGGGCGGCGGCGAAGGCGGGGGCGAGGAGGCGGTGCTGGCCGCGGCACGTGAGGCGGCGGCCGCGGGCATCGCCATCGACGTCCTGCCGCTGCCCTACCAGCTCGACCGCGAGGTGATGGTCGAGGGGGTCTACGCCCCGGCCCACGCCCACCAGGGCCAGACCGCCGCCGTGCGCGTCGCCCTGCGGGCGACGCACCGCGCCCGGGGCACGATCCGCCTGCTGCACGACGGCGAGCCGATGCGATTCCGCACCGACGAGGGCGAGACGTCGGCGATCCCGGTGGCGCGCGATCAATGGACGGTCGAGGCCGAGGCCGAGGCCGACGAAGGGGGCGATGCCGGGGGCAGTGGCGGCGGGGGGCGGCGTTACGTGCTGGTGCGCGAGATTCCGATACCGCTGGACCACGCCGGGGCCAACCGCTTCGAGGCGGTGTTCGAGCCCGCCGGTCCGCGTGAGGATGCGATCACCGCCAACAACCGCGCCGAGACGATGACGCTGGTGCACGGCGAGGGGCGCATCCTGGTGGTCGACGGCTTCGGCGGCGACGCCGGGGCGATCCTCCCGCGCACCCTGCGCGACCGGGGCATGGACGTGGAGCTCGCCACCGCCGGGGCCCTGCCGGCCGACCTGACGCAGCTTCAGCGCTACGACGCCGTCGTGCTCCAGAACGTCGCCGCCCACGAGATCACCACCGCCCAGCAGCGCATGCTCGCGCGCTACGTCAACGACCTCGGCGGCGGGCTGGCGATGATCGGCGGGCCGCAGAGCTTCGGCGCCGGCGGCTGGGCGCACACGCCGGTGGATCGCGTCCTGCCCGTCGAGAGCGAGATCCCCAGCCGCCGCGTCATGCCCGCCGGAGCGCTGGCGATCGTCATCGACCGCTCCGGCTCGATGGCCGCCCACGTCTCGGGCACCGGCTACTCCCGGCAGGAGCTGGCCAACGAGGCCGCCGTGCTCGCCCTCCAGGCCCTCTACCCGCAGGATCTCATCGGCGTCGTGGCGTTCGACTCACAGGCCCGCTGGGTCGTGGACATGCAGCCGGCGGCGGATCAGCAGTTCATCGCCGAGCGCATCCGCTCGATCTCGCCCGGCGGGGGCACGCACATCTACCCCGGCATCGTCCAGGCGTATCGCGTCCTGTCCCGGCTCGGGCCCGACGAGGCGGCCGTGCGCCACATCATCGTGCTGACCGACGGGCAGGACAACCGCGGGCTGGCCAGCGACTACCCCGGCATCACGCAGCGGATCGTCGACGCGGGCATCACCTTGTCGACCGTCGGCGTCGGCGAGGCCGGGGCCATCGACGCCGACCTGCTGCACTGGCTGGCGCAGCGCGGCGGGGGCACGTTCTACCACGTCGACGACGCGGACCAACTGCCGCAGATCTTCATCAAGGAGGCGCAGGTGGTGCGCACGACGCTGGTGCGGGAGGAGACCTTTGAGCCGACGCGGCGGGCCACGGGCTCGCCGATCATGGGCGCGACGGGGGGGGTGCCGCCGCTGCACGGGCTGGTGGTCACGGGCGAGAAGCGCGACGGCCGCGTCTTCACGCCGCTGCTGGGGCCTGAGGATCTGCCCGTGTTCGCCCACTGGCAGGTGGGACTGGGCCGGGCCGCGGCGTTCACCTCCGACGCGACCAGCCGCTGGGGCCGGGACTGGGTGCAGTGGCCGGGCTACGGCGATTTCTGGGCGCGCACCATGCGCATGATCGCCCGCCCGGCGCAGAGCCGCGAGATGGACGTCGTGGCCGAGGTGCAGGGGCGCAGCCTGCGCGTGCGGCTGGATGCGGGCACGGATGACGTCGGCCCGCAGCGCGTGCGCGGCAGCGTGCTCGGGCCCGACGGCGAGACGCGCTCCATCGAGTTGGAGCAGACCGCCCCGGGCGTGTACGTCGGCGACGCCGAGGCCGGGGCCGAGGGCAGCTACCTCGTGAGCCTGTTCATGCAGCGTCCGGGCGCCGAGCCGGCGGTGGCGTTCGCCGCGACCAGCCGCCCGCCCGCCGCGGAGCTGCGCCGCTTCGCGTCCAACGAGCGGCTGCTGCGCCAGGTCGCCGAGATCACCGGCGGGCGCGTCTTCGACCCCGCCGAGCTGGAGCTGGACCAGGGCCTGTTCGCCCGCGTGCGCGAGTTCGAGTCGGAGTCGATCCGCCCGCTGTGGCGCACGCTGCTGCCGCTGCTGCTGGTGCTGTTCCTGCTCGACGTCGCCTCGCGCCGCCTGGCGTGGGACGCCCCGGCCATCTACGCCTGGGCCCGCGAGCGCGCCCGCGCCGCGGCCGCGCTCGTCCAGGGCAAGGGCGAACGCGCCGAGGCGACCCTGGCGACGCTCAAGCAGCGCCGCGCCGCCACCGGCGAGCAGTTCAGCGCCGAGAACCGCTCCGCCCTGAGCCGCGCCGACGCCGCCGCCACGGAACAGCCCTCGCGCCGCGCCAAGTTCGACGCCGGGCTCAGCGCCCCGG
>SKPT01000530.1 GCA_007119405.1 Phycisphaeraceae bacterium | reverse complement strand
GATCGACGGCCAGGACACCGGCGGCACCGGGACGACGCCACTTAGGGCTGCTCCGGTCAAGGCCTGACCCGGTTCGCGGGCCGACCCGTGCACCGGGCCCGGCCGTCGATCTCGCGGGCGAGGGGAATCGGGAACCTTATCCGCCCGCCCGCGTCGCGGCAAACGGGCGCGCCCGGCAGCGCGCGGGGTTGCAGCCCCAACGGGGCCCGGGGATGTAACCACGGGTTCCGCTTCGCGTCACCCGTGGCTACAGCCCGGCGCCCCTCCGGGGCGGCCCCGGCAATTCCTGATAACCCGAAGATAATCGCAAACCCTGAGCCGGGCGTCTTGGCGTGAGGGCCCGCGTAACTTATGCTGCAAGGGGGCGGGCATGTCTTGCCTGGCTCCGCGTGTGCCGATCGGGAACCGTCCATGATCCTGTCCGTCCTGCGAGCCGCGTTCATCTTCCTCGTCGCGACGGTGGCGGCGCTGTACCTGCTGACGCAGCAGGAGGGCGTGCAGATCGACTTCATCGCCTTCGTGCTGGCGATGGCTGTCGCCCTGGCGCTGGCCAGCGCGGTGATCGCCCTGGACGTATGGACCAAGCACAAGCGGCTCTCGGCCGTCTCGGGCGTGTTCCTGGGGCTCATCGCCGGGCTGCTGGCGGCCTATGCGCTGAGCTTCGTCGTCGACTTCTTCGGCATCCTGACCGCCCCGGAGGAACCCGAGGCCCGCGAGGCCTACTTCAACCTGCTCGAAGGCGTCAAGATCCTCATCGGGCTGATCACCTGCTACATCGGCATCTCGCTGGTGCTGCAGACCAAGGACGACTTCCGGTTCGTGATCCCCTACGTCGAGTTCGCCAAGGAGGTCCGCGGCAATCGGCCGACGATCCTGGACACGTCGGTGATCGTCGACGGCCGGATCCTGGACATCACGGCCACGGGCATCATGCAGGGGACGCTGATCGTGCCCAAATTCGTGCTCAACGAGCTTCAGACGATCGCGGACTCGGCGGACAAGCTGCGGCGGGCCCGCGGCCGGCGGGGCCTGGAGGTGCTGGCGAAGCTGCAGGAGAACCACGCGGTGGAGGTCGCCATCCACGAGGCCGAGCACGTGGAGGGTGCGGGGGTGGACCAGAAGCTGATCGCCCTGGCCCAGCAGAGCCAGGGGCGGATCATGACCAACGACTACAACCTGAACAAGGTCGCCCGGCTGCGCGGCGTGGACGTGATCAACCTCAACGACCTGGCCAAGGCGCTGCGCCCCGTCGTGCTGCCCGGCGAGCACATGAGCGTGCGGCTGGTCAAGCCCGGCGAGAACGCCAACCAGGGCGTGGGGTATCTGGAGGACGGGACGATGGTCGTGGTGGAGGACGGCCGCGACCACCTGGACCAGGTCGTGCAGCTTGTGGTCACCTCGACGTTGCAGACCTCGGCCGGGCGGATGATCTTCGGCCGGTACGAGCAGCTTGGCGGGGATGCCGGCCACGGCCCCGCCGCGCCGGGCGACGCCGGGCGCGAGCACCAGCCGGTCGCCGCCGCGATTGGTGGCGAGGGGGCCGGGGAACGGGTCGGCGATACCGGTCATGGCGCCGCGACGGAGCCGGACGACCCGGCGATGCGTCCGCGCCGCGCCGGCCGCAACCCCCGTCGGAGCCGGTGATTCGCTACGATCGCTGTCGCGCGAGCCGCCCGGTCGTGGCGGTTCGGCTTGATCTGTCCACCCTTCAAGAGCCCCCCATGTCCGAGGACGTTTCCGCCGGCTCGCTGCAAAGCTACTACGACTGGCAGATGAGCACGCTGATGCTGGCCTACGACCTGGTCGAGCCGCTGCCGCAGGGCGACGACGAGGCGGTCGAGGCCCGCCGCGACCAGGTCGCCCAGGAGCTGGCCGAGATGGTGCAGGACCTGGTGCCGGCGGAGTACCTCGAGGATCCGGACAAGGATTTTCCGCCGGAGCTGATGATGAAGATCACGCGGGCGACCTTGCAGCGGGCGGCCGACATCGCGGGGATCGCGGCGAGGCAGTGAGGGGGGCCGCTTGCGCAAGCATAGCCTGCGGTCGGTCGTGCTGAGAGGGTGCCACTGACAAGGCCGTCTTCGGCCTTGTCAGTGCCGGACGGCCATCGCACTGACAAGCTCCGCGGACTCCGCTTGTCAGTGGCACCCAACGGCGTGAACTCTGGCTGTAGGGTGGGTAGAGCGCAGCGATGGCTGCGGCACCGGCGAATGCCGGTAAACCCACCACGCTGGCCGTGGATCACCGCCGCAACCGGTGGGTTTCGCTTCGCTCTACCCACCCTACGCGCAGAGTTCACGGCACCCGGCGGCCTGCCGCGTTAAGGCTGCTGGGCGTCGGCCTCGAGGCGCTGCATGGCGTCGATCTGGGCCTGCCGATCGGATTTGCGTGCCCGGCGGGGGTTCAGCCACTCGATGATCGCGGCGTAGCCGAGGCTGTCCGGGTCGCCGGGGAGGTAGCCGGGGGTGACGGCCAGGACCTTGAAGCCCTGCTTGAGCTGGAAGGAAAGGGTCGGGTCGCCGATCTCGCCGCGGACGACCTTGATGGCGTACTGGGCGGGGGTGAGCACCTGGGCGTACTGGCGGTAGCCGCGCAGGCGTGAGCCGGCGCGGATGCGTCGGAGCTTGAGCTGGCGTGCCAGCGCGCGTCGGGCGGCGTAGAGCTTCTTGCCGATGCCCAGCCCGCGCACGTCCGGGTCGACCATGACCTCGGCGGCGTAGAGCGTGTCGCCGGCCGGGTCGTGGTTGGTGAAGCGGCCGTGGGCGGTCATCGTGGACCAGTCGGCGGTCAGCTCGTAGTCGGCGGCGTTGACGAGCAGGCCCAGGGCCATGCCCACGGGCTCGTCGCGTGGGTCCGTGACGGCGGCGAGCTGGCCCTGCGGCCAGAGATTCATGGGCCGGGCCAGTTCGCGCGGCGTCCAGGGCCACTGGTACACCTTCGCCGAGATCGCCGCCAGCGCATCGAGGTCCTCGGCTCGCACGGGACGAACAGCAATTCGCGGCTTGGGGGGCATGGGATCTTAAGAATGCCGAATGCAGAATGCAGAATGCAGGAACGTAGAAATCACCGATGATTGGGGATGCACGTGGATTGACGGCCCGTTCCGCGAAGCCGCAAGCGGCGTCCGCCCGCGTGCCATCCGTGTTCAGCCGTGGTTTATTCCCTGCATTCTGCATTCTGCATTCTGCATTCTGCATTCTGCATTTTCCTCACAGCTTCACCACCTCCAGCGTTGAGGCGACCTCTTCGCTGGAGACGCTGTCGTGCAGGGGCAGGACGGTGCCGGACTCGCGCGACTCCATGATGCGGTCCAGGTCCAGCTCGCCGAGGATCATGCTCTCCTGGTTGGGGATGCCCTCGGCGACGATGCCGTCGCGCGAGAAGGCGAAGTCGGTGGGGGTGAGGATGCCGGCCTGGCCGTAATTCAGCGACACTGCCGGGACCTGCGGCAGCGAGCCGACGGTGCAGGCGTGGACGACGTACATCTGGTTCTCGATCGCCCGGGCCTGGGCGCAGTGGCGGACGCGCAGAAAACCGTTGCGGTCGTCGGTGCAGGAGGGGACGACGAGGATCATCGCCCCCTGCCTAGCCGCGGCGCGGGCGAGTTCGGGGAACTCGACGTCGTAGCAGATGGTGATCGCCAGCTTGCCCAGCTCGGTCTCGAAGACCTTGAACTGCTTGTGGGGCGAGACGGCCCACTCTTCCTTTTCCCAGCGGGTCATGTGCAGCTTGCCCTGGACGTCCCACTCGCCGTTGGGGCTGTAGATGTAGCACTCGTTGTAGACGGTCACGTCGTCGGGCGGGTCCATGGCGGGCAGCGTCCCGCCGACGATGTGCAGCCCCGACTCGCGGGCCAGGCGCGTCATCAGCTCGACGATCTGGTCCTCGAGCCCGGCGAGCAGGCGGATCTGCTCCTTGATCGGCCGGCGCACGTTGTTGAGCGTCAGGAGCTGGCAGGTGAAATACTCGGGGAACACGAGCAGTTTCGCGTCATAGTCCGCGGCCGTCCACACCAGCGCCTCGACCTGCTCGGCGAACTGCTCGAAGCGCTCGACGGGGCGGATGAAGTATTGCAGCGCTGCGACGCGGAGACGGTTCATGAGATCAATTCAGAATGCGGAGCAAGACATAGCCACGAATGAACACAAATGAACACAAAGATTTGAAACAAGAAGGCCGCTTGCGGCTTGGCGAAACCGCACTTCCATCATTATCCATCACAATGCATCGCAATCCATCGGTAATCTCAATCCCTCTCCCTATCCGTGTTCATTTGTGTGCATTCGTGGCTATTTCCCGCCCCTCGCCGCCTTCACCTCCTCGACGAACTGCCGCGCCAGGTCGGTCAGCCCGCGCCAGTCCTGCTTCTCGATCAGGTCCTTCTTGACCAGCGCCGAGCCCACGCCCAGGCACACGGCCCCGGCGGCGAACCAATCGCCAATCGTATGCAGGTCCACGCCGCCCGTGGGCGTGAGCTTCAAGTGCGGCATGGGGGCCAGCACGTCCTTGAAATACTTGGGGCCGAAGTGATTGGCGGGAAAGACCTTGACCAGATCGGCGCCGGCCTCGGTGGCGGTGAGGATCTCCGTGGGCGTCAGGGCCCCGGCGAGCACCGGCCGGCCCAGCTCGTGCGCCGCCTCGACCACCTCGCGCTTGAACACCGGCGAGACGACGAAGCGGGCTCCGGCCTCGCACGCCCGGCGAGCCGTGGCCGCGTCGAGCACGCTGCCGACGCCGATGAGGCACTTGTCGCCGAGCTCGGCCGTGGCGGCGCGGATCGCGTCGATCGCCCCGGGCGTGGTCATGGTGATCTCGGCGACGGTCACGCCGCCGTCGGCCAGCGCCCGGCAGGTCTCGATGAGCCCGCGCTCGGACGAGGCACGGATGATCGCGACGAGGCCGGCGTCGGCCATGCGGTCGAGGGTGTGGGCGCGGTCGGACGAAGCGGTGGGCGTGGCCATGGGCAAGCTCCAATCGTTGACGTGGTCATGTTGTAGCAGATTCCGCACGCCCGGTTGGCGGTCGCGCCCTGGG
>SKPT01000259.1 GCA_007119405.1 Phycisphaeraceae bacterium | reverse complement strand
TCGAGGCCAAGCTTCGAGTTCTCCCGCAGGAAACAGACCAGCTCCCCACCGGGCAGCTCGACGACGCTCGGCTCGCAGAACCTGAGCTGTTCGTCGCGCGCCACGCGACACGGGCCCTCCCAGCTCCGCCCCTGATCCTCCGACAGGTACACATCAACGTTCCACGCCTCCTCGCGCTCCTGGTGGCAGGCGACCACCCAGCGCCCCGCGTTGCGATCGTTTTTCAACTCGATCACGCGGTCGAGTCCGCCGCCGTTGATCGGTGTCTTCGCCGGGCTCGACCATGTCTCGCCGCCGTCGGTGCTGAACAGTATGAATACCTCGACGGCCACCCCGTATGGCTGGGGCGGATGATGCTTGTCCACCAGGGCGCACAGCCGCCCGTCGGCAAGGCAGACGATGCGTGGATTGTCCCAGAAGGGCGCTTTGCGGCGTTGGCCGTGGAGGGGGTCGGTCAGTGGTCGCTTGGGTGCCCACGTGCGGCCGCGGTCGTCGGAGACGGTAAACATCATGCGGGTGTAGCCGCGGTCGGCGTGGTGCGTGCACTCGGCGAACACGCAGACGAGCCGACCCGCCGGCGTCAGGGCGACGTCCGGCCAGGCCTCATAGATCGCGTCGTCGCGGCTGACCGTGTAACACTTCAGATGTGTCGCTGCCATACCACATGCGCTCCCTGTGGTTCCGCGGGTCAATCAGGCCATCTTCGTTCCCCGCGAGCGTCTCGCTCATGGAGGTGCTCGCCCGCGCCATCGGCGCACCGATGCGGCGTCACCGCTGCCGGTCGGTGCCCGGCGTTGTCGACTCGGTGGTGGCGCCAACGGTGCGGTCCGCCTCGCCGTCCTGCGCGAGCGGCCCCGGTTGGCGAAGGATGTCCAGGAGCAATCGCTCGGCGAGTTCGGAATCGACGAGCCCCTGCTCGCGCAGCTCCGCGAGCACGCGACGATAGGGCCCGAGCCCCTTGGCCAGCGCGGCGCGGTGGTGGTAGTCGCCTTCGAGCCGGCGGTCGCGCAGGTATTGCATGGCGGCGAAGGCACAGACGAACCAGAGCGGCAGGCAGGCGAGCAGCGCCAGGCCGGTCGCCGCGCCGCCGCCGATTCGCCCCACGAGCAGCGGCAGCAGCAGCCCCGCCAGCAGCGTGGACAGCGCGGCCGAGCCGATGGTCAGCCCGAGCCAGCGCGTGCGCTGGCGCTGAAGCTGACCGGCGAGCGACTCGAAGGGTTGGCTGAGCCCGCCGTCGGTCAGTTCGCCGAACATCGCTTCGAGGCGCTGCTGGATCTGCCCGTTGCGCTCGTTGAGCGTGGTGGCCTGCTCCTCGATTTCGGTCAGGCGGTGGCCGGTGCGCTGCTGCATTTCGTCCAGCGTTGTCTGGGCTTCTTGACGCCACTGTTGCAGCCGCTCGATCTGCTCCTGGATGCCGGGCAGCGCTTCGTCCGCCTGCTGGCGTGCTGTGTTCATCTGCTCGAGGGATTGCTCGGCCTGGCGGACGAGTTGTTGGAGGTTCGCGAGCGCCTGCTGGCCGGTGTCGGATCGCTGCTGCGCCTGCTCGGCCGACTGTTGCGTCGCCTGCGCGGCCTGCTCGGCGGAGGCGGCGGCGTGTTGCACGGCCTGGCAGGTCGATTCCGCCTGCTCACGCAGGGCCGCGGCCTTGTCCCGCTCCGCATTCAGCCCCGCCAACGCCTCCTCGGCGGCCTTGTCCTGGCGCTGCGCCGCGGCGCGATGCTGCTGCTGAAGCTCCGCCAGCGACGCGGTGGCGTTTTCGATCGATTCGACGGCCTGTTCGTGGCGCTGGTGCGCTTCATCGGCCCGCGCGGTCGTTTCCGAGATCAACGTGTTGAGCTGGCCACGCGCCTGCTCGGCGCCTTGGCGGGCCGCCTCGGTCTGTTGGCGGGCCTCGGCGGCCTGACGCTGAAGCTGCTTGAGTTGCTGGACCTGGCTTTGGACGTCGCTCTGTTGGTTCCGGATCGATTCGGCCGCTTCGGCTGCCGAGGCCTGCATCTTCTGCGTCGCCTCCAGCGCCTGCCGCGCCGCATCGCGCTCCTGCTCGATCTCCGTCGCCAGACGCTTGGTCGAGGCGCGCTGGTCGCGCAGTGATTCGAGCAGCTCGGCCGCTTCCTGTTCGTGCTGCTTCAGACTCGCCTGGGCCGAGGCGTTCATCTGCTCAAGCCGGGTGGCGAGGCCCCGGGCCTGTTCGAGCGCCTCGTCCTGCCTGCTGCGGATGGACTGGACGATCCCGTCGATCTCTTCGCCAACCTTCTCGGCGCGCTGGCGTGCGGCTTGCCCGGCTTCAAGCAGCTCCGTCAGCGATTGGCCGTTCTGCCGCGCAGTCTCGACCTGCTGCTCGATCGCTCGCGCCGCGCGCTCCGCCTCGTCGCGATGCTGGCGCAGGCTTGTCGCCAGTTCCCGGGTCGAGTCGCGACGCTCTTCGAGGTCGCGCGTGACCTGTTCGACAGCCGCCTGTTGCTGCCGCGCCGACCCGACGAGGCTGGCGAATTGCTCCTGTTGTTGACGTGCCTGCTCGACGATCTGCTCGGCGGCCTGCGCCTGCTCGGTCAGGCGCTGCTCGTGCGCCTTGCGCTGGTCGGTCAACTCCGCTTCGAGCTGCTGCATGTTTCCGGCGGCGTCGGCCTGGCGGCGGCGCAGCGCCGCGAGCTGCTGCTCGATGCCGTCGGTCGCCTGCTCGAACTGCTCACGCAGCGCTTCGCTGTTCTGCTCGTAGGCCTGTTGCAGTGCGTCGAGCTTCTCCTGGCCGGTGGATTCGATCTGGTCGACGCGTGCCCGGGCCTGTTCGCCGACGCCGTCGATTTGCGCGACCACCTCGCCGAGTTGCCGATCCAGCGCCAGCACCGTCTGGCGCAGGCGGCTGGCGTCGAGTTCGCCGGCCATCAGGCCGGTCTGAAGGCAGAGGGCGTGGAGCTTGTCGACTTCCCGCAGGGCCTTGAGCGCCTCGTCGCCGTCGGGCTCGGTGGGCATGTCGGTCAACTGCTGGATGGCGCGATCCAGTTGCGCCTCGATCTGTTCGCGCGCGGTCAGCGGCACCGCCAGGAGGTCG
The DNA here is from genome assembly GCA_007119405.1 of Phycisphaeraceae bacterium. The sequence goes on along the minus strand of SKPT01000259.1, from coordinate 1,988 downwards.
TTGCGGCGGAGCATGCCCTCGAGCGTGAAGAGGAAGGCCTTGAGCGTTCGCAAGGTGGCGTCGACGTTGCCCAACTCGACGCTGGCGTGCTGGTTGAGCGCCCGCCCCAGCCCGGTCAGCCGCGACTCGAACAACTCGCGCAGGCTGGAGACCGCTTTGCGCATCGGCTGAATCCTTCCGGTTCGCGATGGCCTCGCCTGACGAACCTCGCGTCGAAGCGGGCGGGGCCATCGCATCGACACGGCCCAGTCTAACGTGTGGTCAACTGCCGCTGGGGCAGGCCGAGGGCAGGGGCCTTTCCCCGGATGAGACGTTGCAACGTCTGTGGCTGGCTCTGGGCAAACGGACAATAGCCCGGTACACTATCGTGTCATCCGCCGCAGGGGTTTGGCCATGAAGCTCGTCCCCGTGCAGGATCTGTGCTGCCCGTCGGAGCGGGTGTGGCGCGGCCTGGCCGAGCCCGGTGAGGCGGTCGCCGCCGCACGTCAACACGGATCGTCCAGCCAATCGCTTTCGAGCACGCGGGCAAGTGATGCTGGTTGAATCGGGTGACAAGACACTTCTGCGTTGGAGGTATGCGATGAAGCGACTTTCGTTGTCTGGCCTGCGTTGCGTGGTCGTCGCCATGGTGAGCTTCGCGGCCGCGCCGTTTGTCGCAGCCGGGACGGTCGAGGTGGCCGGGGGAGGCGAGGGGGCGGAGGTGCGCTGGCTGTTCCTGGACGTGGATCGCCCGGCGGAACCGGAGACGCCCTACGCCGGCTACCAGCACCGCGAGTTGCTGCGCCAGGCGGTGCTGCTGGTGGCGCGGGAGGAGTTCGGGCTGTCGACGCGCGACGCGGCGCTGGAGGAGGCGGTGCCCACGGCGGGGGCGGGGCTGACGCTGTATCCCAGGACGCACGCGGGCAATTCATCGTTGCGCCTCGAGATCGAGCCGATGGACGCAGCCAACGGGCTGCCCGAAGGGGCGCGGCCGGTGGTGTTCGAGGAGGCGATCGGCGATAGCCGGGCGGGCCGGCTCGAGCCGGAGGTGTACCTGGAGATCATCAAGCATGTCGATGCCTGGATGCGTCACGAGCTGGTCGAGGCGCTCGAGGGGATGGGCCTTGAGCGTCTGCCGCAGCCGTGGCGCGACGACGATGCGCTGGCCGAGGAGTTCACGGCGCGGGTGGGGGTGATGAATGAGCTGGCCCAGTTCATGGGGGTGCGGGCCGTGCACCGGCACATGGCCGAGCATGGCGAGTCCGCGTCGGCGCTGGGGGCGCTGGTGCGCGGCTACGCCAACCTGGGCAGCCTGACCAACTACCACCTCAACGCCGCGGAGCAGACCTATTACGCCCGGGCGCTGCTTTACGCCCAGCGTCTGAAGCACCGTGACGGGGGAACCGCGTGGGCACACTGGCATCGCGCTTATGCCCGGGCGATGGCGGGGATGGACTGGGCGGCGCTGGACGATCTCGAGGCGGCACACGAACTGGCGGACGACGATGAGGCGGCGCCCGCGTGGGTTGAGGTGCTCGAGGATTACCTTTTCCATCGTCTCGCCGCCCTGGCGTCGTACGAGGGCGAACAGGCGGGGCTGGCGCGTTACCTGCATCTGGTCATTGCCCAGCGCACCCGCGAGCGGGCGATCATGCGTCAGCCGTTCGATCGATTGATGGAGGTGGAGCCCTTGGCGCTGCGGGGCATTGACGCCATGGCGGCGCGGCGCGGGGTGCGGAACCTGCACGAGCAGACGACGCGTGGGCCGGAGGCTTTCGTCACGGCGGTGCGGCAGCACGTCCTGGCGGACGAGACGTTGCGTGAGGCGATCGGCACGATGCGGCGCCACTGGCGCATCGGACGCTGGCCGGAGCTTCCCGTGGCGGAGCTTATGCAGGCGCTTGATGAGGCGGAGGACACGGGCGAACCGTCGCTGGGCGCCTTGAGTGCGATGGTGCGCGAGATTCACCTGGTGCAGGTGTATCGTCGGCTGATGTTCGTGCGCTTTG
>SKPT01000612.1 GCA_007119405.1 Phycisphaeraceae bacterium | reverse complement strand
GGATTCCCGCCCAGCTTCTGACCGCCGTGACGGATCTTCACGAACGCGGCGAGGTCGATGTCCTTGACATGGAGGAGTCGTTTGGCTGGGCGGCGGCGGTGGCGCCGCGCTGCCCGGTGCCCGTGGTGGTGCGGCTTCACGGGCCACACTTCCTCGTCGGTGCCGCGAGCGGCGAGGCCGGGACCCGCGCCGGCCGACGGCAGATTCGCGACGAAGGCCGGGGCATCGCGGCCGCGTCGGGCGTGACGACCCCGAGCCGGTTCGTGCTCGAGCAGGTGCGGGCGCGCTATGGGCTGGAGTTGCCGGAGGCGCAGGTGATTCCGACGTCGATGGCGGTGGCAGAGCCGGGGCGTCGGTGGTCGTTGGCGGCGTGCCAGCGGGACATGATCCTGTTCGTGGGGCGGTTTGACCGTGTCAAGGGTGCGGACGTGATGATCCGGGCGTTCGCGGAGCTGTGGCGCGGCGGACTGCGGTGTCGGCTCGTGATGGCCGGGCCGGCGGGCGTGCTGCACGATGATTCGGGCAGGGCGTGGACGCTGGAGGAATACCTGGCGACACACCTGCCGACGGCCGCCCGTGGGCTGGTGCAGTGGGTCGGAGTTCAAACCCAGAACCAGCTCAATGAGTTGAGGCGGCAGGCGATGGTGAGCGTGGTGCCGTCGCGCATTGAGACCTTCGGCTGCACGCTCGTCGAGGCGATGAGCCTGGGCTGTCCGGTGATCGCCTCGGCCGCCGGTGCGCTGCCGGAGATCGTTCAGGATGATCACAACGGCCTGCTTTTTGAGTCCGGTAGCCCCGAGGATTTGGCGCAGAAGCTGAGGAATTTGCTTCAGAACCCGGAACGAGCGGCGGCGCTCGGCGCCCAGGCACTGGCTGACTGTCAGGCCCGGTACGCCCCGGCCACGATTTCCCGGCTCACGGCCGATCTGTATCGGGAGTTGATCGCCCGCCGGACGCGAGAGGCGCGGCACGTACTCACATGATTCTGCTCGCCTACCTGGTTTTATTTGCTTGGATCCCCGCCATTGTGTTGCTTTTCGCGGCGATCCACCCGCGGCGTGCGGCGATCGTGGCGATCATCGCCGGCTGGCTCTTTCTGCCGCTGGTGTCGATCAACGTCACGGGGCTACCCGCGTTCAACAAGGCCAGCGCGACCATGGCCGCGGTGCTGATCGGCACCGCGATGTTTCACCCCAATTACCTGCTTGTGCTGCGCCCGCGCTGGTTCGATCTGCCCATGGTGGCATGGATCCTGGCGCCGTTCTTCTCGGCAGTCCACTACAACGGTGACGTCTACGACGGCGTCACGTCGGCCTTCGAACACCTTGTGATGTGGGGGCTGCCATACCTGATCGGACGCGTTTACTTGACCGAGTACACCGCGTTTCGTGATCTGGCGATCGGCCTGGTGATCGGGGCGGTCGTCTACATCCCGTTCATCGTCTGGGAGATGCGGATGGCTCCGCTGGTGCACTACCAACTCTTCGGGATCAGGGCCCGCGGCAGTTGGGAGCAGTGGGCGTTTGCAGCACCGTTTCAATGGAAGCCGCGCGTCTTTATGGACACCTCATTTGCAGTCACCATGCTCATGGGTATGGCTGCCTTCGTCGCGGTGGTCATGACGCGCTGGCGGATCGGTCGCAAGACGCTGGGGGTCCCCCCGGGGGTGCTCTGCGCCATCCTCGTTGTGATGACCGTGATGTGCAAGGTCTGGAGCGGGATCCTCATGATGGGCACCGGCATCGGCGTGGTCCTGCTCGGCCGGATGTTCCGTACCCGCCTGATTCTCATTGCCATTCTGCTCGTGCCACCGACGTACATGATCACCCGCGCAAGTGGTCTCTGGTCCGGCGAGATCGTGCCGAGCATCGTGTCAAATCTTTCCGAACGCCGAGCCTCCTCTTTCCAGACGCGTCTGAACCACGAGACGCAGCTTGCGGAGCGGGCCATGCAACGTCCCGCCTTCGGCTGGGGCGGTTGGGGACGATGGCGCATCAGAACCGATAGCGGACGGGATCTTACACGCAGTGACGGACTCTGGGTCATCACCCTCGGCCGCACCGGCATCTTCGGTCTGACGAGCCTGACCCTGGTCCTGCTTCTTCCCCTTGGCATGTTCGTGTACAAGGTTCCCCCGAGCGCATGGCACGAGCCGGCCGCCGCGATCATGATGGCCTTCGCCCTTATGCCCGCCCTGCACATGATCGATAACTTGCCCAATGCGTTTCCCAATCCACTGTTCTACATGATCGCGGGCGGTATCCTCGGTTGGCTCGGTTCCGCGCGATCCGTCCGGTCGGTGACACCTACCGCCGTCCTTTCCCGGCGCCGCCGCGCCGCACGAGGCAATGCGCCCGCAGGTCTGATCGAGGGACAAACCCACCCATGAGCAATCCAGCCCGCGAACATGTGGTTATCTTTGGCCACGGACGATCCGGAACCACTTGGCTCCAGGCACTCATGAACATGAGCCCGGATACGCACGCCCGCAATGCCATCCACCAAATCTCGGGCACACCCCTTGCCGAGTGGCCCAAGTCCGTGCGACCCGCCGACGAGCAAGCCTTCCTGAATGCCTGGCGGTGTGCTGTCGATCACGCTTCAGCACGCGTTAGCGAGCTTGATCCACTTCCCAATCGGCCCAAAACCTTTCTCCGAGACTGGGCCGATTACACCCGAGCGTATAGCCATTTCATGGACAAGCCGCTTCTCCGGCGAATGCTCAGTTACTTCGAGCCCGCTTTCCGCGAGCATCCGTTGGAGTTCCGCCCGCCTCGCTGGCTGGTGCGGCCGCGCTCCTTTGCCACCGTAACGTTGGTTCTGAAATTCGTCCAAGTGCCAAACTGGGCGGATCAGGTCCTCCGGAAGTGCCCCGAGGCGCGCGTCGTGCACATCGTGCGGCATCCGGGCGGCTACCTCAGTTCGTGGGCCCGCCGGTGGCTCGCTGGCCAGGCAGCCGATCAGGTGCGCGAGGCCAACCGCGAACGCCTTGAGGCGGTCGGTCACGTTCACCCTGACTGGGCGCAGCGCTGGGGCGACCCTGCGGCGATGAGCGTCGAGGAATCCGAGTTGTGGTATTGGCGCTACGCCGCTGAGCAGATCCATGGCGCGGGCGAGGGCAGGGATCATTATCTGCCGATGACGTTCGAAGCCCTGGCCGCGGAGCCGGTGGAGATGACCAGGCGTCTCTATGCGTTCTCCGGCCTGCCCTGGCGCGGCGAGTTGGAGCCACGTATTAAGGCGCTGTGTGCCGATTCCGAGCGTATCGCGAATCAGTGGCGCGATCGGCTTGGCGATTCAGACGTGGCCCTGATCGACAGTATCCTTGAGGATTCACCGCTAAGATCATGGTGGACGACGGGCGCGGCGACCGACATGCCGGCGACGATGTCCGCATGAGGTGTGCGGTCATCATCTTGAGTTGGTTCAAGTACGCCGTCAAACGGTGTGGTCGCACGGCCTATTACGTGCTGGCCGTACGCGGCCGCAACCGGCGCGTGGCGTTGCGCGGGGTCGAGAATATTCTCGTCGTTGCTCATCCAGATGACGAGATGATCTTTTTTCGCCAGTTCCTTAAGCGTCATGGCTCGACGACGCTGGTCCTGTGCATCACCAACGGCGGACATCCGACGAGACAGAAAGAGTTCATGCGGTCGGTGGCGCGGTTTCAGGCGCGCGGTGTCATTCTTAACTTTCCCGACGAACCGCGGGACTGGCCGGGCGCGAGAGTCGAACAGGTGTTGGACGCCGTGGTCCGCGCCAGCAGCGCGACCCAGCTTGTGACGCACAACGAGCAGGGGGAGTATGGTCACCCGCATCACCGGCAGTTGCACGAGATCGTCCGACGGGTGGGGGTTCGCTGGCACCGCAAAAGAGGGATCGAGGTGTTGACGGCCGCGCCGAATGAACGGCTGCTGGCGCGGGAGAATCGGCTGTCAGAAGCGGAATTGAGCGAGAAGCTCGCCTGCTTCGCGGATATCTATGCCTCGCAGCGGGCCTGGATTCTTGACGAAGCTGGCGACTGCTACCGGTTCGTTGTGCATGAGGCACTACCCATTCCGGTCGCCGACCGCTGAGCCGCGATGGCGATGCGGAACTCCACCATGATCGCCACCATCACGTCAACAACGTCGAAGCCGACCGCGTCGGCCGTTGCCGTCGCCCACGCCGAGTCGGCGCGGATTGGCGAGGCGGTCGGCGTGGCGCGCGTCGGCTCAATCGTCGGCCTCGTCCAGCACAAGACCGTCGCCGACGCCACCAGCAAGGCGGTGGTCCACGATGCCGCCGGGCGGCCTCAGGCGTTCGTGCTCTGCTCGGCGCCGGCCTACCCGCACCGCGTGGCGCGCACCGTCGAGCGCGCCCACCTGGCGGCGGACCAGCTCGGCTGCGCGGGACGGGCGGTGCTGCAGCCGGTGTTGGCGGGCTGGTGGCACGATGTCAGCTACGCGGTCTACCCCTGGCGGACCCCGCTGGGCCGGGGAGCGGTGCGGCGCCGGCTGGACCCGCGTTGGTACCGCCGCGGCATCCTCCGCTGGCTGCGCGACGCCGCGTCGAACGCCCGGCCGTGGCCCGAGGACGAGTACGAGGGCATCGACGCCTCGCTCTGCTTCGTCCACACCTGCCAGGCCCTGCCCGAACCGATCCGCGCCGCCGCCGGCCGTGCACGCCAGCGCCTGGCCAGCGGGCATTGGCAGCCGCGCCGCGTCGTCGACCACAACGACCTGTGGCTGGCCAATGTGTTGCGGGCGAGCCGCGGCGACCGGGCGGCGGGCAATGCGTACGGCCTGTGGCTGATCGACTGGGGCGCGGTGAACATGACGGGCTTCGGCTTCTACGACCTGCTGCACGCGGCTGAGGAGCTTCGCATGTCGCCTCGGCGCCTGGGTCGCGAGCTGGCGGCCCATTGCCGATGCATGGGCTGCCCCCCGGGGGACGCCCCGAGCCAGTTGCTCGCATCGCTGGGTCACCTGGGCCGGCACCGCGAGGAATTTCCGCTGCGGCGATACGTGGAGGTGGTGACGGCGTGCTGGAAGCTGATGGATGCGGGGTT
>SKPT01000457.1 GCA_007119405.1 Phycisphaeraceae bacterium | reverse complement strand
CCTCGACCTGGCGGACGCGCTCGCGGGTGACCTTGAACATGCGGCCGACCTCGGTCAGCGTGTACGCCCGGCCGTCGCCGATGCCGTAGCGCAGCTTGAGGATCTCCTGCTCGCGGTAGCTCAGGGTCTTGAGCACCTGCTCGATGCGTGGGCGGAGCGTGGCCATGCCGGCGAGCTCGCTGGGGGCGGCGGTGCCGGCGTGCTCGACGAAGTCGCCCAGCTCGTTGTCCGCCTCCTCGCCGACCGGCGCGTCGAGGCTCGCCGGGTTCTGGTTGGCCTGGAAGACGCGGCGGACCTCGGAGACCGGCATCTCGGCGCGGTCGGCGATCTGCTCGACGGCCGGCTCGTGGCCAAGCTCCTGGCGCAGCTCCGCGGCGACGTGGTGCAGCTTGCTCATCGTCGCGTAGAGGTGGGCCGGGGCGCGGATGGTGCGGGCCTGGTCGGCGACGCCGCGGGTGATGGCCTGGCGGATCCACCAGGTTGCGTAGGTGGAGAACTTGTAGCCGCGCCGGTACTCGTACTTCTCGACGCCGCGCATCAGGCCGGAGTTGCCCTCCTGAATCAGGTCGAGGAAGGACAGGCCGCGGCGGCGGTATTTCTTGGCGATGGAGACGACGAGGCGCAGGTTGCCCGCGGCGAGGTCGCGCTTGGCCTCGTCGCAGGCCTCGCGGACGGTGTCGATCTCGTCGATGCGGCCGGCGAGCTCGTCGGGCTCGGCTAGGGCGGACTCGCGCAGGTGGGCGAGCTCCTGGCGCATGGTGGCGACGTCGACGGGGTCGTAGCGCTCGGGCCGGGCCTCGGCGCGGTCCAGGGCGTCGGTCAGCTCCGCCATGCGCACGCTGGCGCGCCGGAGGGTGGCCAGCAGCGGGCGGATCTGGCTGGTGCGCAGCGACAGCTCCTCGACCAGCGAGGCGATCTTGCGGCGGCGGCTGGTCATGCGTCGGCGGGCGGCGGCGGCCCGCACGGTGCCGAGACGCTCCAGCGACTGCCACTGCTCGCGGTTGGCTTCCAGGAGTTGGTGGATCGTCGTCAGGTTCACCGGCATGCGCGCGGCGATCTTCTGCTTGGCGTCGGCCTCGGCGGTGGAGATCTTCATCGTCCGGTCGAAGGGCAACTGGCCCTGATCGACCTGCTCGAGGGTGGCAACGGCGGCCTCGACGGCCAGCTCGTTCTCGAGAATCAGCCGGCGGAAGATGATGCGGGTGACCTCGATCTTCTTGGCGAGATGGATCTCCTCGTCGCGGGTGAGCAGGGGGCTGCGGCCCATCTGGGTGAGGTAGGTGCGCAGCGGGTCGTCGCTGCGGCCGCCGTTCTCGTGCTCGAGGGCGCGCATGAGCTCGGCGCGTGCTTCGTCGTGCTCGACGAGCTCGTCGGCGTGCTCTTCAGCGGCGACCTCGGCGGCGAGGGCGGGGTCGGGCTCGGCGGCGGCGCCGCTGCGCTGGCCGAAGCGGGCGTTGCGCAGCTCGGGCGGGGCCTGCTCGTCGCGGACCAGGCGGATGCACTGCTCCTGGAAGGTGACGAGGAGTCGGCCGAGCGGCTCGTGCTCGACAAGCTCGTCGGGCAACAGCGCGACGAGCTGGTCGAAGGTGACCATGCCGTGACGTCGGCCGCAGGCGAGCAGTTCTGTGATGGCCGGATGATGATGCTCGTTCACTGCCAGCAACCCTGCTGCATGTAAGGCGAGCCTGGGGGCACGCCGGTTCGCGAGGCTCTGTTTCGCGGCTTGCGCGTCTTGGCGCTTGCACGCCAACGTCTTACAATACATGCGGTTACGGCCGCGCCCCGGTGCACGGTCCACCGGGTGAGCCGGGCGGCCCCGCAGGGGGCTGTGGCCGGCTTACCGACCCCAACGATAGGGTACACCCCGGTCGCGCGTCAATCCGCATCCGGCAGATTCATCGGCCGGAGGGCGGCTTGTTTTCTTTAAGGACATGTAAAAAAACATGTTAAAAATATCGAAGGGGTGATCCGGGCCCGGCGTGTCGAGCGGGACGGGTCGGTGTTATCGGGCCTTGGGGCGGGTCGTTGATGGCGCGACGCGGACGGGGGTGTCATAAGAGGCGTCAAGAAAAAGGTTTACCCCCGTGCGCGGCAGCGTCGGGGCGCATGGGGAGGCCGCGCGGGCCGCTTGCGGCTTCGCGAAGCCGCAAGCGGCATGCGCCCGGCTGCACCATACCCACGTCAACCCGTCGCGAGCGCGGCCGGCGGGTCGCTCGGTGTCAGGTCAAAGAACCCGTCGCCGGTGGCCTGGCAGTGCTCGGCGAGGCGGTGGCGCAGCGATCCGAGCGCCTCGCGGTGGTGCGGGTCCTCGCAGGTGGGGTGGGCGAGGTTGACGAGCTCGGCCGGGTCGCTGTCCAGGTCGTAGAGCTCCTCGCCGACGCCGATGTAGTGGGTGTACTTGTACCGGGCGTCGCGGACCATGCGGGCCGGGGTGCAGAGCTTGCCCGCCTTGTGCCACTCGGCGAAGACGGCGTCGTGGCCGGCGAAGCGCTCACCGCGTACGGCGGGCATGAGGCTGATGCCGGGCAGGTTGGCGTCCGCGTCGCTGCCGGCGATATCCAGCGCGGTGGGGAGGACGTCGATGAGGCTGACCGGAGCGTCGCAGGTGCGTGGCTGGTAGTCCTTCCACTGGGCGTCGCAACGTGATGAGCCGAGCATGCCGTGGCGTGGCGGGGCGACGACCAGCGGCACGCGTGTGACGCCGTCGTAGAGGTAGGGGCCTTTGAAAGGCAGCCCATGCTCGCCCGCCATGTCGCCGTGGTCGGAGGCGAGGATGACGAAGGTGTTGGGCGCGAAGCCGGAGCATGTGAGCTCGTCGAGCAGCTCGGCGATGTTGGCGTCGACCTTCTCGAGCTTGTCGCGGTAGAACTGGCGGTAGTACTCCCATCGTTCGTCGGACCAGGGCTGGGCGTGGGGCCCGCGGCGCTGGGGCCAGGGCTTGGTGGCCAGGTCGTCGTCCTGGTTGGGCCAGCGTGGCAATTCAACGGGTCGCGTTTCGCCGGGCTCGAGGAAGTAGATGTCGTGGGGGTTCATGAGCGAGACGACGTGGAGGAAGGGGCGTCGCCGGTTGAGCCAGTCGCGGTCGCGCCAGTAGCGGGCGGCGAGGTTGACGGTGGTGGGGTCGTGCGAGCACTCCTCGGCGTATTCAAAGCCGTAGCGCCCGACGTCGCCGCCGAGGTGCCACTTGCCGTGGTAGGCGGTTTCGTAGCCGTGGCGTTGGAGGTGGTGGCCGAGGGTGTCGAGGGCTTCGTTGAGGGGCCCGCAGGGGTTGCCGAGGTTGGCGTAGACGCCGTTCTGGGTGGGGAAGAGCCCGGTCATGATCGAGCCGCGGCTGGGGCCGCAGATGGGGCTGGTGCAGTAGGCGCTGGTGAAGCTGGTGCCGCGGTTGACGAGGCTGTCCATGGCGGGGGTGTGGGCGCCGAAGTTGTTGGTCAGCGCGCTGAGGGTGTCGTGGCGCTGCTGGTCGGTGAGGATGAGGAGGATGTTGGGGGGCATTTCGGATTTCGAGTTTCAGATTTCAGATTTGGCCACGATGGCACGAAGGGCACGAAGCAAGGCAGGAGTCGAGATAAGGAAGGCAGGAAAGGCAGGAATGCAGGAACGGAGCGAATCGTGCGATCTGCGCCTTTTTCCTGGTTTCCTGGCTTCCTTATCTGCCTTTCTTCGTGTCTCCTTCGTGTCTTCGTGGCTAATCGGCCGCGATGATCTCGAGGTGCTGCCAGCCGCCGCTGTTGCCGGCGTTGTCGGGGCGCTCGTAGATTTCGTCGACCATGATGGTCAGCGAGTCGCTGCGCACGCCGTCGAGGGCGAGCGTGACCTTTTCGCCGGCCGCCTCGTCGAGGCTGAGCTTCTGCTCGGTGCCGTCGGCGAGGCGCACCGTGACTTCCTTGGCGAGGTGGAAGCTGTCGCGCCAGTCGCCCTGGGCGAGGACGAGCTTCTCCAGCGGGGCCTCGTCGCGGAACTCGAAACGGATGCCGCTGCCGGCGGTGAACTGGCCGATGACCCAGACGGTGTGCGCGTTGTCGTCCAGGGCGCGTTCGATGCCATAGTCGGCGTTGGGGAAGCAGTTGATGGCGTGGAAGCGCGTGCCCGTGTCGGGGTCGACGAGGTTCGTGCCCGGCCGGGGCCAATCGGCGTCGGCGGCCTCGATGCTGTCAAAGTCGTGCTCATACGGCTCGACCTCGCGCAGCAGGCGGACGGTGAGCCGGGCTTCGCCGTCGCCGCGCGGCAGGGCGTTGAAGCGCAGCGTCACGTCGCCGGCGGCGATCTCGACGAGCGTGGGCTCGGCGAGGGCGAGCGTGGCGGTGTCGTCGCGCATCGGCTGGGCGTCGCTGACCTGGCCGTCGACCGGGCCGGTGGCAATCGTCGCGCCGGTGCCCGCGTCGAGCTCGATGACATTGCCCTCGTAGGCGAGGGGCACGATTTCGACGGCCGCGTCGTCGGCGGTGGGCATGATGGGCAGCGCGGTGAGCTCGGGGTATTGGCCGACCTCCCACTCGAATGTGTTCACGATGCCGGCGGGGCCGACGATGAGGCGTGACGTGCGTACGTGCTCGCGGTCCTTGTTGAACCAGTTGGCGGTCCAGACGGGCCACTGGCGCGGGAAGCGGATGCCCAGGTCGCGCGGCTGGGGCTCCTCGGCCATGTCGTAGACCTGCCAGGTGAGGAACGCCCCGAGCGCGTAGCCGCTCATGTGGCGGACGCCGGGCCAGAGGGTGACGCGGGTGTCGGGCCAGTTGGACCAGAGCTCGTGGGAGGCGTTGTATCCCCACTGGGCCATGAGGGGCGCGTCGTGGCGGAGGGCTTCCTGGAAGAGGATGTCGGCGTGCTTGAGGCCGCTGGGGCTGTCGCCGCCGCGCTCGGACAGGCCGGAGTCGATGCGCAGGCCATCGGGCAGGATCATCGCCTCGGCGACGGGGCTCCAGCGTTTGAGCATCTCGCCCCAGCGCGGGTCGTCGGTGGCGCGGCTGGCGTTGGACATGATCGCGACATGGTCGGTGCTGTAGCCCGAGTCCCAGCGCAGGCCCTCGCCGGAGTAGCGGTTGCCTTCGCCGAAGAT
>SKPT01000410.1 GCA_007119405.1 Phycisphaeraceae bacterium | reverse complement strand
GAGCGAAGCGAAACCCACCGGTCTTGCCTTGGATCTACGAGCATCGTGGTGGGTTTCGCTTCGCTCTACCCACCCTACATTAGCGCCGCCGAATAGTTCACGGCGTTGGGTGCCACTGGCGGCTTGTCCGCCAGTGCCTGGGCGCCCGCGGCGCCAAGCCACCCTGACCCTCCCGGGAGCGCCGGTGCACCTGCGCACTGGCGGGCAAGCCGTCAGCGGCAGCCAACGCCGCGAACCATTCCGTAGCAGGGACAGCAGGAATTCGTTGGCAATGCCCCATGCGCCGAGTATAACCCGCCCATGCCCCTTCGACTGCCGCGGATTCGCTCGATGCTGGCAGGGCTCGGCGGCGCCGCCCAGACCCTGCTGCCGGACATCGTGAGCCTCGAGCTCGCCCACGAGGCCCGCGCCCGCGGCCGGCCCTGGCTCACCGACGCCGCGACCAGCTACTGCCCGCGCTGCGGGGCGACGATGGCCCCGGCGGCGATCACCGACGCCGGCTGCCCCTGGTGCCACGACCAGCCCGTGCCCTGGCAGCGCCTCGTGCGCCTCGGGCCCTACGCCCCGCCGCTGGACCGCTGGCTGCTGGCGATGAAGTACGCCGGGCAATGGCGCTGGGCGCTGTGGTTCGGCGAGCGGCTGGCCAACGACGTGCCCGCCCCGGCCGACCCCGACGTCGAGCCGGTCGTCTGCCCCGTGCCCATGGCGCCGATGCGCCGCTGGCGCCGCGGCTACAACCAGGCCCGCCTCATGGCCGAGGCCCTGGCCCAACGCCGCGGCTGGCCAATGGTGCAACTGCTGCGCCGCCGTGGCGGTCGGCCGCCCCAGGCCTCACTCGAAGGCCGCCAGCGCTACCGCAACCTCGCCGGCGTCATGCGCCTCGGCCCCGTCGACCTCGCCGGCGTCCACGTCGTGCTCGTCGACGACATCAAGACCACCGGCACCACCCTGCGGGCCTGCGGCGAACTGCTCGATCGCGCCGGCGCGGCCGGCCTCACCGTCGCCGTCGCCGCCGTCGCCGACCCGACCCGGGCGGTTCGGCCGCAGACAGTAGCGCTAGCCGAGGGGACATGACACCGGCCGAGATCCTTCACCCCCTGCTCCGGCGTCCTGACCCGGCCCACCGCCGCCGGCGCACGAAAAAGCCGGTCACGACTCCGCTGTGCTGCAGCGGTTCTGGTGACCGGCTTCCAAAGCCGGAGGCGCCTGCTTCCTCGACCCTCCCGGCCGGGGGCTGGCCCGGCGTCGCGCGCCTCCGGCAACTATCACCCATCTTAGCAGGCGCAGCGGCGAACACAATACCCATTTGCCTTCTGAATGGTTTTTTCTCGCACCGCAATATGTCGATTGGTGACACTGACGGCTTGCCCGCCAGTGCGTGAGGGTGCGGGGCGCACTGTGTAGACAAGCCACCAGTGGTATCCAACGCCGTGAGCTCTGGCCTGTAGGGTGGGTAGAGCGCAGCCACGCGTGAAGTTCACGGCGTTGAGTGGCATCCGTGTTCAGGCGCTTTCAGACGGAGTCTACACCTCGGCCGGGTCCACCTCGCTGTCCACCGGCGGCGGGACGTGGTTGCGGTTGGCCTTGGGGATCAGCGCCTCGATCTCCCGCTGCCACCGCTTGAGCCCGGCGTGCAGCTCGGCCACGCGCTGCCCCTCGTCGCCGCGGCGGTCGCGCGTCTCGCCGATGTCGGCGCGCAGGTTGTACAGCTCCAGCCGCCCATCCTCGAAAAACTCGATGAGCTTCCAGTCGCCGTGGCGCACGCTCGCCGCCGGCGTCCCGCCCTGGTTGGAGTAGTGCGGGTAGTGCCAGTAGATCGGCCCGCGATCCAACGCCTCGCCGCGCAGCAGCGGCGTGAGATCGACGCCGTCGACGTGCTGCTGCGGGTCCGGCGCCAGACCCGCGGCCGCGAGCAGCGTCGGGTACCAGTCCGGGCTCGTGCAAGGCTCATCGCACTCACTGCCCGCCGCAATCACGCCCGGCCAGCGCGCCACCTGGCAGACGCGCGTCCCACCCTCGTACATCCAACCCTTGCCCTCGCACAGCGGCAGATTGCATGTCGGCGAGCCCTCGCTCGTCGACAAACCGCCGTTGTCCGACGTGAACACCACCAGCGTGTCCTCGGCCAAGCCCTGGGCGTCGAGCTCGTCGAGCAGCCGCCCGATCGCGCTGTCCAAATGCTCGACCATCGCGGCGTACGTCGCGTGGCTCTGAAACTTGCGCCGCATCACGCGCTGCGTGCGCTTGTGCTGGCAGGGGTGATATTCGCCCGGCTCCAGCGCGTCGTCGTCGTTGAGCCCCAGCCGCCGCGCCTTGTCGCGGTACTTCTCGACCAGCTCCGCCGGCGCCTCGATCGGCGTGTGCACGGCGTAATGCGAGAGGTTGAGAAAGAACGGCCGATTGCGATCGCGCTGGCGGATCAACCCGATCGCCGCGTCGGTCAGCCCATCGGTCAGGTGCTGGCCGGCGGGCCCGTCGTCCATCGTGGGGCAGTGCCACGGGCTGAAGTAGCCGTGCCTGGGCGCTCCCCACCCGCAGCCGCCGACGTTGACCTCGAAGCCGTGGTGGTCCGGCCAGCACAGTCGCTCGCCGAGGTGCCACTTGCCCACGTGCCACGTCTGGTAGCCGCCGTCGCGCAGGGCGGCGGCGATGCTGCGCTCGCTCATGGGCAGGCAGTGCATGTAGGGCACGTCGCTCAGCCGCCCGACCGCGTGGCCGCCGATCCACTGCGTCACGCCCACCCGGGCCGGGTACTTGCCGCTCATCAGGCTCGCGCGCGTCGGCGAGCAGACCGGGCACGCCGCGTAGGCGTCGGTGAAGCGCATGCCCTGCCCGGCCAGGCGGTCGAGCCTGGGCGTCTCGTAGAACGAGCTGCCGTAGCACGCCAGGTCGCGCCAGCCGAGGTCGTCGATCAGAATGAACACGATGTTGGGCTGGGCGTGAGGCATGGACAGGGAACCATCTGGATCCGGGTTGGCCGTCGCCTTCAGGCGACGCGTTGCGCCGGGGCTTGGCGTCACCGCTCCCAGTCCGGCGCCCACGCCGGCTCACCCAGGCGCAGCCCCTGGTCCAGCGCCGCGATCCGGCCCATCTGCTCGTCGCTGAGCTGGAAGTCGAAGATGTCGAAGTTGCTGCGCCGATGCTCGGGCGTCGACGCCTTGGGGATCGCCGCCACGTGATCCTGCTGGATCAGCCAGCGCAGCGCCACCTGCACCACGCTCTTTCCATGCGCCTCGGCGATCGCCCGAAGCGCCGGGTCGTCGGCCACCCGGCCCCGGGCGATCGGGCTGTAGGCCGTGAGCATGTGATCCGTCTGCCGCGCCAGGCTCAGCAGCTCATCCTGCGACAGGTAGGGGTGGTACTCGACCTGGTTGCAGAAGATCGTGGCGTGCCGCTGCGCCCGGCGGACCTGCGACGGCGGGTAGTTGCTCAGCCCGATGTGCCGGGTCTTGCCCTGCTCCTGCACCTGCCGCATCGCCTCGAGCGTCTCTTCCAGCTCCACCTCGTCGCTGGGCCAGTGCAGCAGCAGCAGGTCGACGTAGTCCGTGCCCAGCTTGCGCAGCGACGCGTCCACGGACGGCGGCAGCGTGTCGCGCGTATAACGGTCGAACCATACCTTGGTCGTCAGGAAGATGGCGTCGCGCTCCACGTCGGCGCGGCGCATGCCCTCGCCGACCTCGGCCTCGTTGTCGTAGATCTGGGCCGTGTCGATGTGCCGGTACCCGATCGCCAGGGCGTCGGCCACGCCCTCGACGCACGCGGCACCGGTCAGCTGCCAGGTGCCGTAGCCCAGGGCCGGCACCTTCTCCTGCTGCACGTTGACGTAGATCATCTGGCCGGTGGTGCTCATCCGCCCGTTTGTACCGCAGCCGCGGCCAGGCGGCAACCGGCCCCCGGCTCGCCGCGTCGCGAAGCAACCCGCCTACCATTGTCAAAAGCCCCGACAGGGTGCAACCTGATGCTTGAGAGCTACCGCGATCGCCAACACGCCGGCGACGTGCTCGGCCACGAGCTCGCTGAGCGCGGCTACATCGGCCGCGACGACCTGCTCGTGCTCGCCCTGCCCCGCGGCGGCGTGCCCGTGGCCCGGCAGGTCGCCGACATCCTCCACGCCGAGCTCGACATCATGCTCGTTCGCAAGCTCGGCGTCCCCGGCCACGAGGAGCTGGCCATGGGCGCCATCGCCAGCGGCGGCGCCCAGGTGCTCAACCAACTGGTCGTCGAGCAACTGGGCATCGACGACGAGACCATCGCCCTGGCCGCCGCCCGCGAAGGCCGCGAGCTCGCCCGACGCGAGCACGCCTACCGCCAGGGCCGACCCGACCCGGCCGTCACCGACCGCTGCGTCATCCTCGTCGACGACGGCCTGGCCACCGGCTCGACCATGGAAGCCGCCATCGTCGCGCTGAAGCAGCGCGGCCCGGGTCAGCTCGTCGTGGCCGTGCCCGTCGCCCCGCCCGAGACCTGCCAGCGCCTGGCCCGCCGCGTCAACGAGCTCGTCTGCCCCAGGACGCCGCCCGGCTTCGCCGGCGTCGGGCAGTTCTACGACAACTTCGACCAGGTCACCGACGACCAGGTCCGCCAGATCCTCGCCGACGCCTGGAGCCGGGAGCCCGGCGAGCAACAGCGCAAACGCGCGTGACCGTCGTGCACCGCCCATGGTCAACGCCCGTCCTGAACGAAGCGAAGGGCGGGAGCTCACTTGCGGAGCCCCCATGATCCAGCAAGCTGACGAAGTGCAGGTCCACGCCGCCGAGGCCGCCCTGCCGGGCACTCTGAGCGCCCCGGCCGACGCCCGGGGCCTGGTCATCTTCGCCCACGGCAGCGGCTCCAGCCGCTTCTCCACGCGCAACCGCCACGTCGCCGAGATGTTGCAGCGTGCAACCCTGGCGACGTTGCTGTTCGACCTGCTCACCGCTGACGAGCACGTCGTCGACGAGCGCACCCGCCATTTGCGCTTCGACATCGACCTGCTCACCCAGCGCCTGGCCGGCGCCGTGACCTGGGCCCGCCAGCAGCCGGCGACGCGCGGGCTGCCCATCGGCCTGTTCGGCGCCAGCACGGGCGCGGCCG
>SKPT01000337.1 GCA_007119405.1 Phycisphaeraceae bacterium | reverse complement strand
GGTCGCACCGCGAGCTCACTGGCCGACCGGCTCGAGCCAGAAGGCGTCGAGCTGCACGGCCTCGATGAGGTCGTTGTCGTTGGCCTCGGCGGTCAGCGCCATCCAGAGCCCGGCGCCGGGGCGCGGCTGGAAGCGGGCCACCTCCACGACGTGCCACTGGCCGTCGGCGAGCAGCTCGGCGTCGAGCCCGTGCGTGTGCGCTTCGCCGCCGCCGTGCATCCCGAGCTGGGCGAGGGTGCCCTGGGCGTGCTCGGCCACGCCTTGGCCGCGGACGCGGGCCAGGAGGCGGTAGGTTTGGCCGGGGTCGAAGTCCTCGCCTTCGAGCAGGTGATGGCGGACGAACCAGGCGTTGGTCGGGCTTCCGATCGCCCAGCCGTCGCTGGCGCCCTGGGCGGGGACGAGCCAGTGCCCGCGGGCGAAGTGGGGGTCGAAGTGGCCGGCCTGGATGATGCGCACCGCATTGGCGGACGCCTCGTCCGGTCGCGGGGGCCCGGCGTCGGCCACGCCGCCGGCGTAGTCGTCCAGCCACTGGAGCCAGGCCTCGACGGTGTGGCCCTCGGCCAGGCTCGTGAAGCCACGCTCGGCGTGCACCTGGGCGATGCCGTCGGCGACCTCGGCGAAGCTCAGCGACCCGACGCGCTGCTCGACGGTCTGCCACGTCCGGTTGCCCGGGCCGCGCTTGGCCAGCACGTACCAGATCGGCAGGCGGGCATGACGCACGCGGGCCTCGAGCCCGGCGTCGCCGGCGACGCGGTCGGCGGCGTCGCGCATCAGGGCCTCGGCCTCGGCGATCGTCTCGGCGGTGAGCCACGGCCGGTCCAGCGCCTGGTAGATGCCCATGCGCATGTCCGGGTTCTCGCGCACGTGCCGGTGGATGAGGTTGATGTAGTCGGCGATCGGCTCGGCCGCCGGGCCGTAGTAGCCGCGCACGAACTCGTCGACCAGGGTTGCGTCGTCACTGCTGGCCGGGTCCCACAGCGCCTGGGCGAGCACCCACATGCGCAGCCCGAAGAACTCGCTGGACCGGCCGGTGTGCGCCCCTTGCTCGAACACGCCGGCGGCGCCCTGCTCGGCGAAGAAGCGCACGTTCGCCGCCAGCACGTCCAGGTTCGGGTACGGCGCCAGGAAGTGGCGGAAGTTCGTCGTGTAGTCCCAGATGAAGAGCTTGTTGGCGATCTCGTGCCACCCTTCGATGTCGCGCTTGAACTCCCGGTTGCGCTCGGTCGTGCCGTCGGCCAGCGGCGTGTGGAAGTCGGCCTCGATCGAGCAGAGCACGATGATGATGTCCTCGTGCGGCTGCAGGTCCCGCGGCGGGCGACGCGACCACTGGTACGCCGGCGTGGCGATGCGCGATCCGGGGCGCTCGGCCTGGACGTCGGCCAGCACGGCGTTGGCCAGCTCGATCACCGGCCCGGCCTGCGAACCCTCGCGCTCGGCCACCGCCTGGCAATCGTCGCACTGGCAGTAGGAGCGGTTGTCGTTCTGACCCACGACGACGAACTCGGCGTCCGGGTTGTCCTCGAAACGCTTGAGCACGCTGATCGTCATCGCCTCGAGCACCTTCGGGTGCGTCAGGCACGGCTGGCTGTCGGGCCGACGTTGCCCGTCACGCAGGGCCCACATCTCCGGCTCGATCTCCAGGCCCGAGTCGCGCAGGAGCTGGTTGTAGGAGTGCACCAGGTTGCCCACGAATTGGTAGCGCCCGCCCAGGCGCTCGGGGGCGTTGGACCAGGCCATGCCGTTGACGCGGTTGCGTGCCGCCCAGGTCTGGCCCTGCTCGCCGTACATCTCCATGTACATCATGTCGCGGTACTCGAGCGTGGGCACGACGCGACGGTCGGTGGCGGCGACGGTGATGGTCTCGCGCCGGGGGATGGTTGACTCCGTGGGCGTCCACCACCGGCAGCCCTGCTCGTGCAGGAGCGTGAACACGCCGTACATCGTGCCGCGCAGCCGGCCGCCGGCGATCCCCACCGCCGCGTCGCCGGTGACGATGGCGAAGCCCTCGTCGCCCAGGGCCTCGATGCCGTCCACGAGCCCGGCGTCGATGGCCGCCTGGCCGAGGTAGACGACCCCGCCTTCGCTCTGCGTGGTCACGGCGACCGCGGCGCCGCTCATCTGGCGCAGGTGGTCGGCGAGCTCGTTGGCGGCCCAGCGCTCCGAGGCGCTGGCGTCGTCGGCGATGACGATGCTGCCGCGGGCCTCGCCGGCGTCGACGAGCACGACGTCGGCGGCGCGGGTGGTGGTGGCGGTGGCGTTCATGATGAGCAGGGCTCCCAGGGCGGCGGCGAGGGTGAGGCTGCGGTGCATGATGGGCTCCTTGGGTGACGCGCCGCCATTGTAAGGTGAGTTGAGCCGGGTGCCACTGACAAGCGGAGTCCACGGAGCTTGTCAGTGTGGAAGGGTGCCGTGGGCACGTATGCCGTCACGCACTGACAAGGCCGAAGAGGGACGCGGGCCAGCCTCCGTCCGCAAAGCGGGTGCCACGGCTTGACCGCGAAGCGGCAAGCCGTGCGACGGCCCCCAGATGCACGGCTTGCCGCTTCGCGGTCAAGCCGTGGCACCCAACGCCGTGAATCTGGTTGTAGGGTGGGTAGAGCGAAGCGAAACCCACCAGTCTTGCCGTGGATCGCATCTCGGTGGGTTTCGCTGCGCTCTACCCACCCTACATCAGCGCCGCCACGCGTAAAGTTCATGGCGTTGCGTGGCACCCCTCCTGCCTGCGGTTTTCGGCCGGAGCCTAGTACGGCGGCCAGGGGGCGAGGTCGTGCAGGCCCTGGTCGTGGCCCCACCAGGTCTCGATGTCGGGCTCGGAGACCTGCCCGTAGGGCAGGCGCTGCACGCGGCCGTCCTCGAAGCCGTAGTTCGCGCTGCCGCGATGGCGCTCGATGTCGATGCGGCCGATGTGGCTGTCGGGCGGGCCGGGCTGGCCCTGGGAGGTGGTGGGGCTCTGGCCGGGCTCCTCGGGCCAGGTGGTGCGGCCGTCGGCGCGGTGCGAGCCTTCGCCGTGGCTGCCGTAGGTCTCGGCGACGAGGATGGTGTTGCGCTGCACGACGGACATGGGCGAGTTGTCGTAGAACCAGTTGAAGCCGTACGACGGCTGCTGAAGCTCGTCCTTGAAGTAGCCGTGCTCGGGGTGCTCCGGGCAGATGAAGATGTCGTCCACGGCCGCGTCCATGCGCAGGAGGTTGTCCTTGTAGCCCCAGTTGCGATCCGGGTCGTCGGGGTTGAAGCGCTGGGGGAAGCGGCCGACGTCCATCTCGTACATCACCAGGGCCTGGACGATCGAGCGGACGTTGGAGGCGCATTGCATCGCGCGGGCCGTGCGGCGGGCGGCGGCGAGCGCGGGCAGGAGGATGCCGATGAGCAGGGCGATGATCGATATGACCACCAGCAGCTCGATGAGCGTGAAGCCGACGGTCCTGCGCTGGGCGGTCATGGCGAAGCCCCTCTCAACGACGCGGGGGGCAAGTCCCGGCAGGTTCAACATACGGGCGCCGGTTCCCGGGGGCAATAGCCTTGCCGGGAAAAGGGTGGCGGGCGTCGCGAGGACGCGGGCGTGGGTCCGCTCGCCGATGCTGGAGGCCTCGGCGTGCGATCAGCGCATCGAGCCCGGGCTGGGCTGGCGGCTCGCGGCGACGGTCGGGGCGGCATCGACGCGCCCGACTGGACAACCCACGGCCCAACGATCAGCATGGGGCCATGCATGAACGACGATCCACGGAGCTGGCCATCCCCACCGAGGCGATCCCGGCGCTGAAGTCCGCCGCCGAGGCCCTGACCCGGCGTCTCGGGCGCCGGCTGAACTACGCCCAGGCCTACATCGCCCTGGCCAGCGCCCAGGCCAGCGGGAGCCTCGACCCCATCGGCTGCCGCGATTACCTCGAGCATGCGACCGACCCGGCGTTGATCGAGACCGTCGCCAGGTTGCTCGAAGCCGACGGCGCGCTGCTCGACGAGCTCCAGAGTAAGGCGAAGCTCCAGGGCTTCGACTGACGCGGCGCGCGGCCACGCCGGTTCCGGCGGCCGGTCACGGGCTGGTGATCGCGTCCACGCTCTTCTTGAGGTGCTCGGGCTCGAAGACCTTCTTCCAGTCGGGCTGGAAGATCTCCTTCTTCGCCTGCTCGATGGCGAGCTTGGCGCCTTCGGAGAAGTCCCAGTCGATCTCGTCGAAGAGGATCGCCAGCTCGACGTTGAGGTGGCCGAGGATGAAGTCGCGCGCCGCCTCGGCCGGGACGCCGCGGCGGATGGCTTCGTCCATGGCCTCGCGCACGATCGCGATGCAGGTGGCGCCGACGGTTTCGGAAAGGGCGGGCTCGAGGATGGCCATCTGCTCAACGGTCACGCGATGCACGCGCAGCACCGGGCCCCACATGCGCGAGGCGATGGTCACGCCCAGCTCGTAATGCTCCTCGGGGCCCTGCATCAGCGCGGCGACGATGGCCTGCTTGGCGAGCCCCGAGCCGAAGTAGTCCCGCCGGGCGTCCATGGTCTGCTCGTCGTTGAACAGAGGCGGGTGGGCCGGGTGCGCGACGAAGTAGGTGATGTCGTCGCGCGGCGGGAGCTTGCCGGCGTAGGCGGCGGCGGGGTCGAGGGTCATGACCATGGCCCCGGGCTTGAGCTGTGGCACGATGTCGCACGCGACGCTGGCGATGTGCTTGTCGGCGATGGCGAGGATGACGACGTCCGCCTGCGCCGCCGCCTCGTCGGCCGGCGTGGGCGTGTCGCCGCGCTGCTTGAGCTTCTCCTGCCCGGCGGCCACGGGCTCGACGTGAAGGATGCGGTAATCGGGATCGTTGCGGAAGGCGTTGCTCGTGCGCGTGCCCATGTTGCCGGCAGCGCCCCAGATGGCGAGGGTGGTCATGATTCGGCTCCGTCTTTGGCGGTGGCGAAGAAGTCGTCGCGGCCGACCTGGCCGCCCTTGAAGCAGATCTCGATGTCGTCGGCGGGGCTGTCGGGCGCCGCGGCGCGGCACAGCGGTGAGCCGGGCGCCAGCGGGGCGACCATCGTCAAGGCCTCGATGCCCATGGCGCGGGCGACGTGGCCGGACGTGTCCCCGCCGGTGATGATCATGC
>SKPT01000369.1 GCA_007119405.1 Phycisphaeraceae bacterium | reverse complement strand
CAGGCGGTGCATCGCGTGAGCCTGAACCGGCAGCTTTCGCCGGAGGTGCTTCAGACGCAGGTGCTGGCGGTGCTCAGCACGCTGATGCCGCGCGAGATGGCGGCCAGCCACCTGACGTCGCGCCGGGTGGAAGCCAGCGGCAACGAACCAGCGAGGCTGTCGCTGGAGTTGACGGGGCATTCGCCGGACGACATGGCGCTGGCGGAGCTGCTGGAGCGATTGCAGGAGCACGCGATGTTCGAGGGCGTGCGGATGCGCTACAGCCGGGCGCGGGTGACGGAGGCGGGGCGGACGCGGGACTTTCGCGTGGAGATGCAGGTGAAGCTGGACCGGCGCTACACGCCGCTGGCGATGGGCGAGGGGGTGGCCGATGCGCATTGACCGGGCCGACTGGATCGATCTGGCTGCCGCGGGCGCGGTGGTGGTGCTGTTCGCGCTGGTGGTGTACCTGCCGGGGCAGATGCAGCGGTCGCGGCTGGCGACGGAGCTCGAGCAGGGCCAGGTGCGCCTGGAGCACAAGCTGGCGCAGTTGACGCACCTGCCGGGGGTGGAGAAGCAGGTGGCGCAGTTGAACGAGGAGCTGAGCGCAACGCCGCACGCGGTGCCGCTGGAGGAGGAGACGGATCGCCTGGTGCGTCGGCTGAGCGAGGCGCTGAGGCAAGAAGGGCTGGAGGCGGAGGAGCTGGTGACGGATCCGCCGCGCCAGGGGGCCGGCTACAGCGCGACGCCGGTGCGGATGGAGTTCGCGTCCTCCTTCGCGTCGCTGTACGGGCTGGTGGAGCGGCTGGAGTCGCAGCGGCGGCTGCTGCGGGTGGACCGGATGGACCTGGCCCGCGAGCCGGGCGAGCAGGCGGCGCCGCTGGCGGTGCGGCTGGAGCTGACGGCGTTCACCGCCCGGATGGAGGAGGTTTCACCGTGAGCCAGTGGATCGAATGGATCAAGCAAAACCGGCAGGCGAGCCTGCTGGCGGCCCTGGTGCTGGTGGCGCTGGTGATGTGGGGGCGGATGCTGGTCGCTGACGGCGCGGGGCCGTCGGCGGTCGAGGCGACGGGTGCGGCGGCGGTGGCGATCGAGCAGGACCCGGCGGACAGGGTGGCGTCGGTGCAGGAGCTGCTGCCCCAGGCCCTGCCCACGCAGCCGGTGGCGATGCCGGAGCGGCCGCGGCGGGACCTGTTCACCACCGACGGGTGGGGCCGGATGGGGCAGGTGGAAAATCAGGGCGAAATAGATGCCGTGGAGGAAAAGTCGGACCCTCAAGCGTCCGATGAGAACAGACGGCTGGCCTTGGAGTCGGCCGCACGATCGCGCCTGAAGCTTCAGAGCGTGGTCAGCGGAGACGCGCCCCAGGCGGTCATCAACGGCCGGGTGCTGAGCCCGGGCGAGCGAATCGAGGGCTTCGAGCTGGTGGCGGTCGGTCGCCGCTCGGTTTTGGTGTCCTACGAAGGGTTTGTGATCCGGCTATCGATGTGAGCGAACCTGCGGCCGCGCGGCCGCATTTCGAAGGTGGGCGGTCGACGGGAGCCATAGGGCGCCGCGCCCGCATGCACAGGTCAGGCATGCACGGACTGAAGCAAGGAGTCATGCACATGCACAGGCGAGACAGCCAGCCCCGGCGCAGCGTTTTTTTTTGGCCCACGCGTATCGTTTATGCCGCCTCGGTCATCGCGGTGGCCGCCCCGGCCTGGGCGGAACAGGGGATCGAGCTAAGGCCTGATCAGCAGGAGCTGGTCATCGCCCAGGGCGAGCAGGCCGACGAGGACAACCCGCAGGCCGAGCAGGACCAGGCCTCGGCGCAGCCGCAGATGCAGCCGGTTTCCGGCCCGCCGGACAAGCTGCCCGAGGGCCAGAGCGTCAACGTCGGCTCGTTCGGGCAGATCGACCTGCACGTGCAGGACCTGAGCCTGGGGCAGGTGCTGCAGCTTCTGAGCATCCAGAGCCAGCGCAACATCGTCGCCAGCCGCAACGTCTCGGGCACGGTGTCGGCGGACCTGTATGGCGTGGACTTCTACGAGGCGCTGGACGCGGTGCTGCACCCCAACGGGTTCGGGTACCGCGAGGAAGGCAACTTCATCTACGTCTACACGCGTGAGGAGCTGGCCCAGATCGAGCAGGCCGAGCGCCAGGTCGTGAGCCGGATCGTGCGGCTGAACTACCTGCGGGCGGTGGACGCGGCCGAGTTCACCCGGCCGCTGCTCTCCAGCGCCGGGACGATCGCCGTGACCGACGCCGCGCCGCAGGGCATGCAGCCGAGCATGGACGACGCCGGGGCCGACAGCTACGCCAACTCCGACACGCTGGTCATCCGCGACTATCCGGAGAACGTCGAGGAGATCGAGCAGATCATCGCCGAGCTGGATCGCCGGCCGCGGCAGGTGCTGGTCGAGGCGACGGTGCTCGAGGCCCGGCTTCAGGAGAACAACCACTTCGGCGTCGACTTCGCGCTGTTCGCCGACGTCAGCTCGCGGGCGTTCACGACGCCGCTGGGCCCGGTGGAGCAGTTGGTCGATGGCGTGGCGCCGACGGACGGCGTGGCCGGGGCCGCGGACCTGACCGCCGGGCTGGAAGGCTCGAGCCTGAAGATCGGCGTGATCGGCGGCGACGTCGCCGCGTTCGTGCGGGCCCTGGACCAGGTCACCGACACGACCGTGCTGGCGACGCCCAAGATCCTGGCGCTGAACCGCCAGCGCGCCGAGCTGCTGGTCGGCCGCCGCGTCGGCTACCTGTCGACGACGACGACCGCTACGAGCGAGACGCAGACGGTGAACTTCCTCGACACGGGCACGCAGTTGACGGTGCGGCCGTTCATCAGCGACGACGGCTACGTGCGGATGGAGCTCAAGCCCCAGGTCAGCGACGCCGAGCCGCAGGAGCGTGGCGGGCAGGTGTTCCCCGACGAGACGACGCAGGAGCTGACGACGAACGTGATCGTGCGCTCGGGTCAGACGGTGGTGCTCGGCGGGCTGTTCAAGGAAGACATGCAGATTCGTCGCCGCCAGGTGCCGGGGCTGGGCGACCTGCCGGTGGTCGGTGGGCTGTTCGCGGGTCAGAACGACTCGATCGAGCGCAGCGAGGTGATCTTCCTGATCAAGCCGACGGTCCTGCGTGACGAGTCGCTGTTCGCAATGGCCGACGACGTCGACCGTGCGATGGAGCTGTCGCGGGTGGGGATGCGCGACAATCTGCTGCCCTGGTCGCGTGAGAAGCTCACGAGCTCGCACCTGCGCAAGGCCCAGGACCACTGGGAGCGTGGCAACCGCCTGCGGGCGCAGTGGAACGTGAACCTGGCGCTGCACCTTCAGCCGAACCTGGCCGAGGCCATGGAGCTCAAGGAGCAGATCACGGGCGAGCGTTTCGATTCGCCGCATCGCGGGACGATGAACGAGGCGGTGGACGCGGCGATCCGGCAGGAACTGGGCGAGGACGCGGCGGACGGTCCTGTCTCGGCGCCGAAGCCGGACGACGCGGACGCCGAGACCGCGGCGAACGCCGCCGACACCAAGTCGGATGACGCGCAGCCGGAGGCGGACGACCCGCGGCCGCAGGCGCGTCGCGAGGGCGAACAAGCCGAAGACGAGGCGTCGGAGGACACCTGGTGGTTCGTGCCCGCCGGCGGCGAGTTCGGCGCCTGGGACCTGGAGCCGAACGAGCCGGCGGCCGAAGAGGTCGATCCGTACGCCGAGGTCGACGGCGAGCCCGGCGATGAGCCGGGGCGTGAGTGACGACGGGGCGGAAGGGTTGGAAGAGTGAGAGGGGAAGCCATCGCGGCGGCCGGCAAGCCTGCAAGCGTTGCGCTTGCAGGCTTCGGCCGTACGCGGAGGCGGAGAAAGGCAGCCCCATCCGCGGCGCCGTGCCGCGCGGGGCGCCCGGAGCCTTTGCCTGGAGACGTGACGATGGCTCGCAGCAAATGCCTCATTCTCGCGACCGTGATCGCCGCCCTGGCCATGACCGCCGGGGCGTGCAGTTCGGGCAAGTCCAACCAGGAGCATGTCGACGAGGCCAACCAGCGTTGGCTGGCGATGCGCTCGACGCTGATGCTGGAAATGGCGCATCAGCAGTTCGAGACCGGCGACCTGGACATGGCCGAGCAGACCGTGCGCGAAGCGACGGAGATGGACCCGACCAACGCCCGGCTGTACGCGCTGGGCGGGCGCATCATGCTCGAGCGTGACCGCCTGGAGCGGGCGTATCACCTGTTCAACGCCGCCGTGTCGCAGGACGAGGACCTGGCCGAGGCCCATTACTACAAGGGCGTGGTCCTTCAGCGCTGGCAGCGCTTCGAGTCGGCGCACGCCGCGTACCGGCGGGCATACGAGATCCAGCCCGACGAGGCGAGCTACCTGCTGGCCGTGGGCGAGATGCTCGTGGAGCGTGGCCGGGCCGATGACGCGATCGAGCTCTACGAGTCGCGGCTGGAGTACTTCGACCAGAACGCCTCGCTGCGGTCGGCCCTGGGGCACCTGCACCTGATGCGTGACCAGCCGCGGCGGGCGGTGACGTACTTCCGCGAAGCGTCCGTGCTGGACCCGAGCGATCGGGCCCTGCGCTACGAGCTGGCGATGGCGCGGGCGGCGGCGGGCGATCACCCGCGGGCCATCCGCGACCTGCGCGCCCTGCTGGGGGATCCGAAGACGGCCAACCGGCGCGACCTGCGCCTGGCGCTGGCGCGGTCGTATCGCGAGCTGGGCCAGTTCGATCAGGCCCGCAACGAGCTGACGCGCCTGGCGCGCGGCGAGCGCGGCGAGGCGTCAGACTGGCGTCGCCTGGCTGAGTTGAGCTGGGAGATGGGCGAGGTCAACGACACGCTCTACGCGGCCCGGCGCGCCACCGAGTTGGACCCGCGCCAGGCCATGCCGTACGTGCTGACCGGCCTGGCGCTGACCGAGCGCGAGCAGTACAACGACGCGGTGATCGCCTTCGACCGCGCCCTGGCGCTGGAGCCGGCCGACGCCTCGGCGATGATCCTGCGCGGCATCGCGCTCCAGCGTGCCGGCCGCGCCGCCGACGCCGTGGCGAGCTACGAGGCGGCGCTGGAGCTCGAGCCCGATGATCGGCGTTTGCACCAGTTGATCGAGCGGGCACGCACGCAAAGCGGCGGAT
>SKPT01000479.1 GCA_007119405.1 Phycisphaeraceae bacterium | reverse complement strand
TGGTCGTCGCCGCGCCGATGTCGATCAGGCAGGTGGCCTGGCCGCCGTGCACGTGCTCGAGCGCCGCGTGCAGGGCCATCGCCTCGCTGTGCATGCCCACGACGTTGAGCTTCAGCCCGCCCAGCAGCTCGATGTATCGCATCACCACCTCGCGGCCGGCGGCGAGGCACAGCACGTCCTGCATCGGCTGGCCGTCACGCGTGACCCGCGCGATCGGGAAGTAGCGCACCACCATGCGCTCCGGGTCCACGTCCATGCGCTCACGCAACTGGAGCTGGACCTGAAGCTCGAGGCTCTGCTCGTCCTCGACGGCGGGGACCTCCAGGTGCTGAACCAGGCTCTGGGACGCCGGCAGCGAGCAGATGACGCGCCGGCCCTGGAACCCGCCGCGCTGAAGCAGCCGCGGCAGCATCTGGGCGAAGAAGGCCTGGCGGGCGCCCAGGTCGCGTCGGGCGGTCGCGGGCACGACGGCCGAGGCAGCGGCGACGACCCGCGTGGGCTCCTCGGCGCTGAGCTGAAGCAGCTTCAGGCTGTCCCCGCCGAAGTCCACCGCGATCGGGCCGAAGCGTTTGCGCGAAAAATTCAGTGCCTGGAGCGTAAAAAGCATGCTCATGCTCGCTCTGCGAGTCGCCGCGGCCGCCGGCACGCACAGCGCGCAACGGTCACCGCCTCTTCCCCACCAGCATCGGCGCTGCGAGGGGCCGGGTTTAGCCGCTTTGCCGGCCTTATCGGATTTCCCCCGCCGGCGGGACCGCCGCCACCGCTCCGACCCGAGCCGGGGGGCGCCGAAGCCGCCCGAATCCGCGCCAGGCCTCGCGCCTCGGGCATTCCGTGGCCCCGCCCATGCCTGCTACCATTTAACCATGCAGGACCTGACCCCCGCCCAGATCGTCGAGCGCCTCGACGCCTACATCATCGGCCAGGACCCCGCCAAGCGGGCCGTGGCCGTGGCGATCCGCAACCGCTGGCGCCGCCGCCAGCTTGATCCCGAGATCGCCCGGGAGATCTACCCCAAGAACATTGTGATGATCGGCCCCACCGGCGTGGGCAAGACCGAGATCGCCCGCCGGCTGGCCAAGCTCACCGCCGCGCCCTTCATCAAGGTCGAGGCCAGCAAGTTCACGGAAGTGGGCTACCACGGGCGGGACGTCGAGTCGATGATCCGCGACCTGCTGGAGCAGGCGATCTCGATGGTCCGCGCCGAGCAGGCCGAGCACGTCGCCCAGCGTGCCCGCGAGGCGGCCGACGAGCGTCTCGTGGACCTGCTGCTGCCCGGCACCGACAAGCCCGCGGCGCAGCGGCAGCCTTACTACCAGCCCGCGGGCCAGGCGGCGTCCGACACCGGCTGGGTCGAGCCGGAAGACTCCACCGAGCGCCAGCAGCGCCTGCGCCAGCGCATGCGCGAGCAGCTCGAGGCGGGCAAGCTCGACGACAGGCAGGTGGAGATCGACATCCGCTCCCGGCCGTCGACGTCGATGATGTTCGCCAACATGGGCCTGGACCAGATGGACCCGGACATGGCCAACATGCTCGAGAAGCTCATGCCCGAGCAGACCAAGCGCCGCCGCGTCACCGTCGCCGAGGCCCGCCAGATCCTCATCGAGCAGGAGACCGACAAGCTCCTGGACACCGAGAAGATCACGGCCGAGGCCATCGATCGCACCCAGGACGACGGCATCATCTTCCTCGACGAGATCGACAAGGTCGCGGCGCCGTCGGGCAAGGGCGGCGCCGCGGGCGGGGGCGGCGGCTCGCCCGACGTCTCCCGGCAGGGGGTGCAGCGCGACCTGCTGCCCATCGTCGAAGG
This sequence comes from Phycisphaeraceae bacterium, assembly GCA_007119405.1. Next base: position 3,292 of record SKPT01000479.1, on the reverse strand, counting down.
CTCGGCCGTCAACACCCGCCACGGCGTGGTGCACACGGACCACATCCTCTTCATCGCCGCCGGCGCGTTCCACAGCGCGGCCGTCAGCGACCTGATGCCCGAGCTCCAGGGCCGGTTTCCCATCCGTGTCGAGCTCAGCTCGCTGGGCCGCGACGAGTTCGTGCGGATTCTCACGGAGCCGGACAACGCCCTGACGCGGCAGCAGCAGGCGCTGCTGGGCGTCGAGGGCATGCAGGTGAGCTTTGACGACGGCTCCATCGAGGCCATCGCCGAGCTTGCCGCCGAGGCCAACGCCACGATGGAGGACATCGGCGCCCGGCGATTGATGACGATCGTGGAGAAGGTGTTCGACGAGGTGACGTTCGACGCCCCGCAGCGCGTCGCGGCGGGCGAGAAGCACTTCAACGTCACGGCCGATTTCGTCCGCGAGCAGGTGGCCCCCATCGTGCGCGATGCGGATCTGAGCAAGTTCGTGCTCTGACGCCGTTCGCCATCGCGACCATCCCGCGGGGGGCCACGGCTTGACCCGAAGGGCAAGCCGTGCATCTGTCCGCCATCGCACGGCTTGCCGCCGGGTGCCACTGACAAGCGGAGTCCACGGAGCTTGTCAGTGCGATCGGCATGACGGGCACGCATGGCGGCACATACCAGCAAGGCCCAGGGCGGCCGTGTCAGTAGCACCCGCCACGACACGAACACGCCCTACTCGATCCGCACCGCCGGCTCCCCATCGCGGCGCACCGTCACCGTCTGCTCGCGGCCGTCCGGCCAGATCAACCGCACGCGCACCAGCTCATCCTCGTCCGTGACAAGCTCTGCCCTCGGCAGCACCTCACCCTCGCCACCGGGCAGCAGCACGTGCACCAGGCGCACGCGCTGGGCCGCCTCGGCCGTCGTTCGCCGGATCCGGTAACCGCGCTGCGTCGGCTCGCCGCGCCCTGGCGCGGTGCCCGCCATCACGACCGCCGGCTCCACGCGCGCCTCCATCGCCGTGGCGTCGAGCTGCGCGATCGCCAGCCGCGCGTCGTCCAGTGCCAGCTCCTGCCCGGCCTCGTGCTCGCTGAACTCGCCGACGCTGTGCGCCAGCCACGTCAACGTCTGCGGCCGCTCGGCTTCAAGCTCGTCGATCACCAGCAGCCAGTCGTGCGTCATCACCAGCGACCGCTCCAGGCGCATCGGCTCAAGCTCGGCGGGATATGCGCTGGCGAAGCTGCCGCGCACGTGGCCGTACGCCGGCTCCAGGTGTACGTCGACGATGCGCGTCTGGTTGAAGCGATCGTAAGGCCAGCCGCGCTCATACCAGTACGACCCGTCCACGCCCTGGCCATGGCCGCTGACCAGCAGCGTGTTGTGATCGAGCGCCCGCTTCTCCGTGACGTAGCCCGTGTCGCTGATGAGATACACCCCGCGGGCATACATCCAGAACGCGCCGATGTCCGGGTGCACGTGCCCCGAGTTCATCGTCCAGTCGCTCATGTGCGCCAGCTTCTCCGCGGCCGCATGTCCCTGCGAAGGCCCGGCCCGGAACATGTAAACGCTCGCGTCCTCGCCCCAGCCCGAGCGCCACACGACCACGCCGTGGTCCTCAAAGTGGTGGTAGGGGGGCAGCTCGTCGAGCGACGCCGGCTCAACGTCCGGGTCGTACCAGAGAAACGCCGCAGCCCGATACACCGTCTCCTCCTGCTCGCTCATCAACCAGTCGCCCGTCGCCTGCGACCAGCCGTCGCCCAAGTGCGACGCGATCGCCCAGAACATCGCGTGATTCGTCAGGCCGATGCGCCCGGGCCGATCCGTCCATCGCCCCGTGTCGCCGACGTCAAAGAACCCCGGCACGCCCGGCAGGCTCATGTGCCGCGCGTAAAGGTAGTTGTGCCTGAGGATCGGGAGCTCGAACGCCGGCTCACCGGTCGCGCGGGCGATGAGCTCCGCGTAGCGCACGTGCCAGTGCAGCGCGTACACCCAGTAGGCCGTGCCCTCGTAGTAGTACCCGTCCTCGCTCAGTGCATGCCGCGCGCGCGTCATCATCGCGTATGCCCGCGTCAACCATTGCTTCGCTTCGTCGGTTTCATCCAGCAGCGCCAGCGCGGCCGTCGCCAGCGCGGTTGCGGGAATGTACGTGTGGTTCTGATCGAAGCGCCATTGCGTGGCCGGGTCGGGCTCGAAGCTCTCGTGAATCGCGCGGGCGTGGTCGATGAGCCCGTCGCGGATCACGTCGCGGTCGGCGTCGTCCAGCGCATCGTGCAGGATGTCGTACGCGATGCTGATGTGGTAGAGGTACCACGACGCTTCGAGGTCGACGTTTGGCCGAAAGTCCACGCCCCAGGTGTCCACCTGGCAATGCGCCACCATCCACGCGGCCGCGTCATCGAGGTACCGCCGCTCACCGGTGACGAAGTGCGCCAGCGCGGCCGACTGCACCCGCTCGATACGCCAGTAGTGATCGCCGCGGCGGATGGCGTCGGCTTCGGGCACGTTGCTCAGTCCGCGCGCCGCGCGCAGCACCTGGTTCCACAACTCGGGATGCGCCGCCGCCTTGTCGCGCAGCGCCTGCCGGTCATCACCGCCAAAGAGCAGCCGCGGCCGGGCGTCCGCGTAGCCGTCGACCAGCTCGATCTGGGTCCGCGCCAGTTGCTCGGCAAACGTCCGCGCCACAGCAGGCTCCTCTTCCCCGGCCCACGCCGACGCCGACGCAACCACGATCACCAACATCACCGTCGCACGCGTCAATGTCATCTTCGACATCCTGTAGGGTGGGTAGAGCGAAGCGAAACCCACCACATTGCCCGTGAGTCGTCCCCGAACGGGTGGGTTTCGCTTCGCTCTACCCACCCTACAGGAGGCGGCTTCCCGCAAGCGAACGCCCGGGTGCCACTGGCGGCTCGCCCGCCAGTGCCTTGGCCATGCGCCCGCCTCACAACCCCATCAGGTGCTCGACCACCGCCAACTCCAGCGCCTCGTAATCGCGCTCCGCCACCATCTCCTGCTCGCGCTTGACATCCCAGCTTCGCACCTTGTCCACCAGCGCCAGGAAGATCCGCCGACTGTTCGCCAGATGACGCGCCTGCTGATCGGCCGAGCTCGTCCGCAGCGCCTTGGTGTCGAACGCCACCATGCCCTTGCTCGCGTAGCCGCCCGCCTCGAGCACGCGCACCTGGTTAAAGGCCGTGCGCAGGTTCATCGCGCCAAAGGCCTTGTCCTGGTCGAACTTCAGCCCGTTTTGATCATTGAGATGCACGCTCCAGAGCTTGTCCGCCGCCAGGGCGAAGGCCATGTCATCCGACGGGTCGAGCCC
>SKPT01000520.1 GCA_007119405.1 Phycisphaeraceae bacterium | reverse complement strand
CGGGCTCGACCCGGCCGACGGCCGCCCGCTGGTGCTGCTGAACCCCGGCGCCAGCTTCGGCGCCGCGAAGATGTGGCCCGTGGAGCGCTTTGCGGAGGTCGCCGACCGCTGCGCCGCGGAACTCGGGGCCGTGGTGGGCCTGATCGGCGCCCCGGCCGAGCGGCCGGTGCTCGACGCCGTCCAGGCGGCCGCCGACACCCCGCTGCTGGACCTGCCCCGCCACGGGCTGGACCTGGGCACCCTCAAGGCCGTCATCGCCCGCGCGCGCGTGCTGGTGACCAACGACACCGGGCCACGCCACGTCGCCGCCGCCCTGGGTACGCCGGTGGTCAGCATCTTCGGCCCGACCGACCCGGCGTGGACGGAGATCGGCTTCGACCGCGAACGGATCGTCCGCGTCGACGTGCCGTGCGGCCCCTGCCAGCTCAAGGTCTGCCCGCTGGATCACCGCTGCATGACGCGCATCCACCCCCAACGCGTCGTCGACAACGTCGCCGAGCTCATGACCCCGGTCGTGCGCGCCTCGGCCTGAAGGCAACCACCGATGCACACGGATGCACACCGATGATGGCAGGGATGCGCTGGGTTGACGCTCATCCGGGGCGAGGCTCATGACCGGGCGGCCGCTGCGCATCGCGATCGTTGCCGAGCAGTTCTTCCCCGACGCCGGCGGGGCCGAGCGCTCCGCGGCGCAGATCCTGGAGCAGCTCGTCAAGCGCGGGCACGACCTGACGCTGCTGAGCGGCGCCTATCCGCGCGATTTCCACTGGCCGGACGTCAAGGCCAGGCAGGCGCCGATGGGTCGGCCGCGCGGCCTGTTGCCGCTGCTGAGCTTCGCGGCCTGGGCGCGGCGACAGCTCGACACCGGCTTCGACACGAGCCTGTCGATCACCACCATGGTGCCCGCCGCCGTGCTCCAGCCCCGGGCCGGGCTCGTCGTCCAGAGCCAGGACCGCGCCGCGGCCCGCCGGCGCACCAGGCTCGGGCGCCTGGCCCGCACCGCCTCGGCCCGCCTCGAGCCGCGGCAGCAGGTCTTGCGCCTGATCGAGCGGCGCACGCTTGGCGACCCGCGCCTGCGCCGCATTGTCGCCATCAGCCGCTACGTCGCCGAGGATCTCAAGCGCTACTACGACGTGCCCGAGCAGCGCATCGAGCTGATCCCCAACGCCGCGGAGGTGCCCGACGTCAGCGACGCGCAGCGCAAGCGTTGGCGGCGGGAGCTGCGCGCCGCGTTCAGCATCGCCGACGACGAGCCGGTGGCGCTGTTCCCGGCGATCGATCCGTGGCGCAAGGGCATCGAGCCGTTGATGCAGGCGGTGGCGCGCTTGCGCCAGGCGGATCGGCCGCTGACGGTGCTCGTCGCCGGCACGCTGGACTACGCCGGGCAGGTGCTGGTGTCGCGGCTGGGCGTGCGCGACCGCGTGCGCTTCGTTGGGCCGACGCAGCACATGGCGGCGCTCTACGTGACGGCGGATCTGACCGTGCTGCCGACGTTCCACGACGCCGCGAGCAAGGTGATCCTCGAGTCGCTCATGCTCGGGACGCCGGCGATCAGCACGCGCTACAACGGCGCCAGCGACTTCATCATCGAGGCCGATGCGGTGCGCGGACGGGTGCTCGACGACCCGGCCGACGTCCCGGGCCTGGTCGCGGCGATGACGGAGCTGCTGGAGCCGGACGAGCATGCCCGCTGCGCGGCGGCGACGGCGGGGCTGGCCCAGCGCCTGACGATGACCCGCCACGTCGACCGGCTCGAGCAGGTGCTCCGCGACGCCGCCGCGGGTGCCGAGCGGCCCGCCGTCCCGGCCAAGGCGTAGTCAACCACGGGTTGCGCCGGGCGCGGCCCGTGGCTGCCGCCCGGTCGCCCCTTTATTGACGTTTGAATGGTTGATTTGACCTCGACCGCGCCGGTGCCACGGCTTGTCCCGAAGGGGCCGTGCGTTTGTCGGCGATCGCACGGCTTGCCGCTTCGCGGTCAAGCCGTGGCACCCAACGCCGTGAACTCTGGTGGTAGGGTGGGTCGAGCGAAGCGATGGCTGCGGCAGCGGCGTGACAAATCATCACGCGTTGCTCGCCGTCGCCAGCTCGCCGAGGATCTGCTGCGTCAGCGCCCAGAAGTGGGCCTCGCGAAAGGCCGTGGCGGTGCCCGGCAGCGAGCCGTGGCGCTGGCTGTGGTGATTCCAGTGGGTCTGGGCCGCCAGCAGCTTCTGCCTGGCCGTCTCGGCCGCCGCCGCCGAGCGCTGCGTCAGGTAGCGCCGATACGCCACCAGCCCGTGCAGCAGGTCGCGCAGGGCCTCGAACAGCGACTCGGTGTAGGTCAGCGTGTTGACCATCTGCTCAATCGTCGCATCGCTGCGTTCGGCGGCGAGGCGTTGCAGGCTCGCCCGCGCCTCGCTGACCTGCTCGGCCGCCCGCCGCTTCTCCTGCACCACGGCCTCGAGCTCGGTCTCGGGCAACCGCTGGACGATGCGCCACGCGGCCTGGGCGTCGACCAGGTCGTCCTCGATCCAGTCGGCGGCCGGATGCCACGGGTCCGTACGCAGGCGCGCGTAGGGCCCGATGTAGAACGCGTCGCGCACGAAGTCGGGCGAGCGCTGAAGGATGCCCACGATCACGTCGCGCACCGCCTCGTCCTCGATCTTCAGCCGCTCGTCCACCCACCGCCGGGCCAGCTCCACCGGCTCGACACCCGGCTCATCCGCGAGCGGGGGCACGGCGAAGGCGTTGGCGTCGATCCACGTCTCGCTGGTGACGAAAGGCCCGCCCCAGCCCCCGCCACGCACCCACGCCCACACGCCGGCGAGGTTCACGCGCCCGGCCACGTGCGCCAGGCCCGCCGGCTCGTCGTCTGGCGACTCGGGATACCCGTCGCGCCACAGCCCCACCTGCCAGTTGGGCACGCCGCCCTTGCCCTCGAATTCACGCTGACATTGCAGCTCGTAGAGGATCGGCCGATCCCCGCACGCCAGGGACGAGGGGTTCCACTTCTGGTAGCGCCAGAAATCGGTGTGCGTGAACTTGAACGACAGCAGCAGGCGGTCCGCCTCGCCCGGGGCGGGCCTGGGCAGGCGCTCGGCCACATGGCGCGCCAGCTCGACCGAGTCGTGCATGCCGTTGGGCCGCACGTTCCACGCCCGGGCGATGAGCTGCCTGCCCTGCTCGCGCACGACGAGGTCGTGGAAGCGTCCCAGCAGCGTCACGATGCGGTCCGCGCGGCTGAGCTGGCTGCAGCGCGGGCAGTGCGGCGTGTAGATCTCGTTGCCGACGAGGTGAGGCAGGCGGGCGGCGTCGGTCTCGCCAAAGCGCAGCACGACCCCGGCGGCGCCGGCGAAGCGCGTGAGCATCGCGCGCAGCGCGGCCACCGACAGCTCGACCGCCTGCTCGCTGGCCGGGCACAGCACGGTGCTGCGGTGGCGGCAGGTCAGGCTCGCCGACTGCCGCTGCACCAGGTCGGTCGGGAGCACCAGCGCGTCGTAGAAGAAGTAGACCGCCAGGCCGGCGCGCTGGGCGTCGTCGATGGCGCGGGCGATGCGTTCGATGTGGGCCGTGACCCACCGCCGCAGTTCGCCGGAGCTGACCACGTCCGCGGTCTCCAGCCCGGACAGCGCGGTGGACTCGTAGATGGCCACGGCGTTGTAGCCCAGATCCCGCAGCGCGGCAGGGTCGCGGTAGCGGCTGTGGACCTCCGGCTCGCCGGGGTTGTCGATGATCGTCGCGAGCTTGAGCATGGGGAATCTGATGGCGGGGTGACTGCGGGTGGCCAGGCCGCTTGGACAAGCATAGCCGATCGCGTCGCCGTCAGCCGTCGCCCGCGGGCGACGGCGAGGCTCCGTCCGAAATCCGCAGGAGTGGGGGTGCCACGGCTTGTCCCGGAGGGCAAGCCGTGTCTCCGTCGGCCGCCGCACGGCTTGCCGCTCCGCGGTCAAGCCGTGGCACCCACTTTTCGGACGGAGGCTAACGCGGTATCCCCCCTACTGCTGCCCGATCAGCTCGCGCAGCGCGGCGCCGACGTCCGGCTGGCGCATCAGGTGCTCGCCCACGAGAATGCGGTGCACCCCTGCCTGCCTCAGCTTCGCCACGTCCTGCCGCGTGCGGATGCCCGATTCGCTGACGACGATGTCCGGCAGCTCGACCATCTCCAGCAGGCGGAAGGTGTGGCTGATGTCCGTGGTCATCGTCTTCAGGTCGCGGTTGTTGATCCCCAGCAGCGTGTACGCCGGGTGTGGAAAGCCCAGGTGCGGCCGAATGCGCAGCAGCGACTCGACATCATGCACCTCCACCAGCGTCGTCAGCTTCAGGTGCGTCGCCAGGATCAGCAGGTCGATCAGCTCCGCCTCCTCGAGGCACTCGGCGATGAGCAGGATCGCGTCGGCCCCGGCGGCCCGGGCCTCGTACACCTGGTAGGCGTCGATGATGAAGTCCTTGCGCAGCACCGGCAGCGGCACCGCCTCCTTGATCCGGGCGATGGACTCCAGCGAGCCCTGGAAGTACTTCTCGTCGGTCAGGCAACTGATGGCCGCGGCCCCGGCCTCGTGATAGGCGCGGGCGATGGCGACGGGGTCGAAGTCCTCGCGGATCACGCCGGCGCTGGGGCTGGCCTTTTTCACCTCCGCGATCACCCGCAGGCGGTTTTTCGGCCGGGTCACCGCGGCGAAGAAGTTTCGCGGCTCGGCGCTGGCCTCGGCGGCCTGGCGCACCTGCTCCAACGGCCGGCGACGCCGGGCCCGCGCCACCTCCACACGCTTGTCCGCGACGATCTGCCCCAGCACGTCCGTCATCGCCACAAGCATAGTGAGCCACCGGCGTTGGGGAAAATGCATCGACGGTGCCCCCGCCCGGCGTCCTCCGCAGGACGGGGATTCCCGCAGCGCCGCCCCAGCGCAACCGCCAGCGCGACACCAGGCGGTTGTCCCGTCCGCCGGCCGCGCTACCCTTCGTCCGGGGACCTCGTCGGGGCGTGCCCGGCCCGGGTTGAGCCTCCGATCCAGGGAGAGGGTGCCATGCCAGCATTCATCCAGCCAACCGTCGACAACGGCCAGCTTCAGCGGACCGTCCACGCCGATCAGCGGGCCGCCGACCCCGCGCCGCGTCCGCCGGCCCGCTCCCGCGCCG
>SKPT01000348.1 GCA_007119405.1 Phycisphaeraceae bacterium | reverse complement strand
ATCCTGCCCGGCGCTACGCTCCAGGTCCGCCTGCGCCCGCGCCGTCTTGCCCTCCATCACCGCCGCGGTAAGACTGGCGACGACGACCTCGATCGCCCGGATCGCGTCGTCGTTGCCCGGGATCGGGATGTCCGCGAAGTCCGGGTCCGAGTCGGTGTCGATCAGGCACACCGTCGGGATCCCCAGCTTGCGCGCTTCCTTCACCGCGTTGTGCTCGTGCGCCACGTCGATGACCACCATCGCCCCGGGCAGCTTCGTCATGTTCCGGATCCCGCCGAGGTTGCGCAGGATCTTGTCCTTCTCGCGGCGGAGCTGGGCCTCCATCTTCTTCGAGTAGTTGTCGATCTCGCCGGAGTTCTCGATGTGCTCGAGCTCCTCGAGACGCTTCAGCCGCTCGCGGATGGTGCGGAAGTTGGTCAGCGTCCCGCCCAGCCAGCGCTCGGTGACGTAGTGCATCCCGGTGTCGGGCACGTGGCGTTCGAGGATGGCGCGGGCCTGGCGCTTGGTGCCGACGAACAGCACGTCCTTGCCCGAGGCGACGGTGCGGGTGAGGAAGCGGCGGGCCAGCAGCAGGCCCTTGATGGTCTGCTTGACGTCGATGATGTGGATGCGGTTGCGCTTGCCGAAGATGTAGGGGGCCATCTTCGGGTTCCAGTTGGTCGCGCGGTGGCCGAAGTGGATGCCGGCTTCGACCAGGTCCTTGGCGAGCGATGCCATGAGAGAAGCTCCTGTCCGGGGCGTGGGGCCCCATTGCGCGACCGGCGGCGTGCAACCCGGAAACGGGTCGAGCCCTAGGCGGCAGCCGTGGGGCTTGCGGCCGGCGGCGCGGCGGTGCGGCCGACGCAGGTCGGCCCGTGCCACGAGGTTAACGAAAAAGAACGAGCCGGCCGGCCGTGCGCGCACTGGCACCCGGCCAACTCATCGACCGTCACGTAATTGTATCGCCCGCCACGGCCCCTGCAAGCCACCAATCACCCCGCCACCACAACCATCGCCACTTCTCGGCCTCGCCTGACGTCCGTTCGCTTTATGTTTGGGTCGCGCCATCTCGCGTTTGACCATACGCTGGCCGGCGGCGTACTCGTCCTTCGGCGAGGCCACGCCAGCCACCTGCGCCAGGCCACGCGGCCGAGAACCTGGCCCGGCTGCGGAGTGCCGCATGACATCAGCCTGGCACGGTAGTTGTCGGCTGGAGTAGCGTGCCATGGCCCTCCGGTGAACTCGTGGTGGCGGCAGAACGCCTGTGCTCACCGCCACGGCGATGGCACGCCCGGCAATCAAAGGATACCATGGTCTGTTGATCTGCGCCCCGGGCATGGCCCCGGTTTTCCCACGGCGTGGCAGGTGCAGCACATGGCACGCGACCGCGACATCCTTCGCGCCCTGGCGGGTCGGCTGCGCCAGGCCGCGGACGACCCCGAGATGGCTCGACGCCGCCAACTCTGGCGGGCTCACAACGCCCTGAGTCCAGCCCAGCCCATGATCCTCTGCTTCCCGGAAGGCTCATGGGACGAGCTGGTGAGCGACCGCGACTGCCGCTGCCGCGATCCGCAACTCCGCCGCTGGGAGCTGACGCTGCGCCGGCGGGTCTTCGCCTGCGAGCAAATCGGCGATGACCAGCCCGTCGAGCCATACTTCGACTTGAACTGGCGCGTCGAGGTCAGCGACTTCGGCGTCAACATCCCCCGCGTCGAAGGCGACAACCGCGGCAGCTTCGTGTGGGATCCGCCCATCAAGAACCTCGACCGCGACTTCGCCAAGCTTCGGCCGCGCACCTTTCGCGTCGATCGCGACGCCACGCAGCGCGACCTGGAGCGCGCCGATGCGATGTTCGGCGACCTGCTCACGCCGCGCCTGCGGGGCAGCTTCTGGTGGACGGTCGGCCTGACGCAGACGCTCGTCTACCTCATCGGCATCGAGCCGCTGATGTATGCGATGATCGACCAGCCCCAGGCCGTGCATCGCCTCATGGCCTTCCTTCGCGACGACATGGCCCGGTTCATGGACTTCACCGAGCGCGAGCGGCTGCTCACGCCCGCGGCCGAGGGGCAGTACGTCGGCTCGGGCGGCCTGGCCTACACCGACGAGCTGCCCGCCGGCGACCCGGCGGCCAACGACCCGGTGTCGCTCGCCGATCGCTGGGGCTTCGCCGAGTCGCAGGAGACCGTGGGCGTCTCGCCGGCCATGTTCGCCGAGTTCATCATGCCCTACCAGCAACCGCTGCTGGATCGCTTCGGGCTCAACTGCTACGGCTGCTGCGAGGGCCTGGAGCATCGCATCGACGTGGTGATGCGCGACGTGCCGCGGCTGCGGCGCGTCTCGGTCGCCCCCAAGGCCGACCAGGCGACGCTGGCCTCGAAGCTCGCCGGCCGCTGCATCTTCAGCCGCAAGGCCGACCCCGTGCCCGTGTGCGTCGGCTTCAACGAGCGCGCCATTGCCGCGGACATCCGCCACACGCTCGACGTGGCGCGCGGCCAGCCGCTGGAGATCATTCTCAAGGACACGCACACCGTCCAGCATGAGCCCTGGCGGCTTGGCCGGTGGGTCCGGATCGCACGCGAGCAGGTGGATCGCCTGTGAATGATGTCAACACCTCTGCCATGACCGACTCGCCCGCCACCACGCAACCCCCCTGCCAGCATCGCCAGCGCCGCGGCGCCCACCTCCAGCCGCGCGCCCACGACCTCGGCGGCGACGCCGCCCTGCGCGTCGCGAACGATGGCGTCGTCAAGGTTGACGAAAACGAAACTGTCCACATCTGGAGCACCGGCACCCTCAGCGGCACGGGCGGAGCCATCCAGGGCGACGCCGTCAACCAGGGCCGCGTCGCCCCGGCACGCGTCATTCCGCGTCCACGGCTGCCGCTTCCCGTCAACACGTGGCAGCCCACCCCCAGACGCTTGACCGGATCCGCATCAAACCCTGCCGGCCCGTTTCCGTGTGCCTCACACGCCCGCGCCCGTCGCGCCGCCAAAACGATGCTCCGGCAGGGCGTCGGCCTCGGCCTCGAGCAGCTCCTCCAGCAGCGCGTCCGCGTCGCCGATGGAGTTGGTCAGCGGATCGACCAGCAGCGCCCGGCGCAGCAGGTCGCGCCGGCCCTCGTACACCGCCTCGGCCGTCAGCTCGTGCGTGTCCAGCACGAGCTGGCACATGCCGCGGATGCCCACCGGCAGCGGACCGTGCGCCACGGGCCGGGGCCCGTCCATCGACAGGTCGCAATACAGCTCCAGAAACGCGTCGTCGGGCATGTTGGGCACCGCGCCGTCGTTGCTGGTGTTGATGAACATCCGCTTGCCCAGGCCCGCCCACATGTTTTCGATCACGTCCGTCGCCGGGTCCGGTCCGAACTCGGTGTCGAACTCGCCGATCGGAGCCTGGCCGGCGATGTACGCGTCCACGCGCTGCCAGACGGCTTCGGTCCAGGCGATGCGATCGGGCACCTCGAAGAGCTTGAGCGAATCGTGGCGGTCCCGGCCGGCCTTGCCCAGCCCCTGGTAGTACCGGACGTACTCCTTCGTGTGCCCAAGGACCGTCGGCAGGGCGCCCAGCCCCTCATAGAGCTCGATGGCGATGGCGTTGTTCTGGTAACCCTTGGCCTGCGTCGCGGCACCCTGGGCCTGCCTGTTCGCATCCGCCTCAGCGCTGCGGCGGATGGCGTCGACGATGTCCGGCAGCACGTCCCGGCCATCGTACCGGGCCTTGATGACCCAGGTGAAATGGTTCGGCCCGGCCGTGAGCAGCACGAACTTCTCGTCGTCGGGCACGCCCGCCAGACCCGCGTAGGCCCGGCGCAGGTGCCACTGGGCATCGCACAGGGCGAAGCTCCTGAGCTCCGGGAAGTACCGCCGCAGGCCGATGCCGTGCACCGCGGTGGGGTTGATGTAGTTGATGACCCACGCGTTGGGGGCTTGCTTCTCGATGTCGCGGCAGGCGGCGATGATCTCGGGGAACTCGCGCGCGGTGCGCATCACCCCCCCGGGGCCGATCGTGTCGCCCGAGCACATGCGGATGCCATACTTGGCGCTGAGCTGGCAGTCGATGCCGCGGAAGTGGGCGTTGCGGTCGGCGAAGCTCAGCACGACGAAGTCGGCGTCGTCGAGCACGTCGGTGCGCTCGGTCGAGGCCTCGATGGTCAGGCCCACCCCGTGGTGCTCGGCGACCATCCGGGCGAGCTTTTCCATCTTCATCAGACGCTCGGCGTCAGTGTCGACCAGGCCCAGCGTGCCCCGGTTCAGGTGGGGGCTGTGGACCATTTGCCAGATGGCCTTGCGGCCGAAGAAGAGGCTGCCGGCCCCGAGGATGACGACTTTGGGTTGCTGCGTAGGCACGATTCAGAAGCTCCGAGGGTGTGCGGGGTGTAAGGTCAGCCTGCGCGGTGGCGTTGCGGTCCATCATGGGCGGAATCGCCGGCGTTGTCCACGCGCCGGGCCCACACTGCCGGCGCTACGCCCGAGCGTCAAGGCGAATCTCCAGCCGCCCCGGTCGATCCGCCGGCAAGCCGGGCAGGTGGAAGCGGTACCGCCCGGACGCCGCCAGCGGCTCGAACCCCACCTCACCGTGACCGTCAGGTGCACCTCACCGTCGCCGGTCAGGGGCTCACCGGCTGCGCACGACCTTGATGATCGTCACCACGTCGCCCCGCATGCGATGCAGATCCTCCAGCTCGGCCGCGACGGCTTGATCGAGTTCTACGGCTGTGAACCGTGCTATCGCCTTCTCAACGCCGAGCACCGGCCGGCGCGAGCTTCAACGTGACCGGGGACCCTGAAGTGCGATTGCGGCTGCCATGACGGCCTGACCAGGACACCGGGACAGCGAAACGCAGAACAACCCCACCGGCTCGGCGTGCAGGTCGCCCCCGCCGTCAGGCCCCCCGTCACGCCCCCACCGTCACGCCGCCGCCTCGGACCGGGACGCCTGCTCGGCGAGCTCGTCCGCCCACGTCATCGCCGCCTCATACGCCTCCGCGACGACGGCCGGCTCCACGCCCAGTTGCTCGGCCGTACGCTGCACAAGCGCGAATTGGCCACGCTCACAGACCCGGATCAACAGGTTCAGCGGACGCAGGACGCTCGCCTCACCGCACAACGCGGCGCGCACGTCGGCGCTGAGCGGAATCTGCT
>SKPT01000556.1 GCA_007119405.1 Phycisphaeraceae bacterium | reverse complement strand
TGGGCGTCGAGGCGGGCGAGCTCGTCGTTGAGTTGGTCAGCAAGGCTGGTGCGCGGCATGGGATACGCATCGCAAAGTCCACGGCCTTGGGTGCCACTGGCGGCTTGTCCGCCCGTGCTTCGGCGCCGCGAACGGCGCGGGGGTTCCATCAACACGGCATCAAGGCCGGTCGCAGACTCATGGGCTTCGGTGCGCCTCGGCACTGGCGGGCAAGCCGCCAGTGGCACCCCATCAGGATGCCCTTGCCCGAATCTTCGGGTGCTTGGCGCCGTTTGGCGGCAATTATATGATTCGTCCGACCGCCTGCGCGTTGGCCGGCAACGGGCCGGGCAGCGCGGGCGAGAGATCGGCGAGCACGGCCCGTGATGGAAGGCTCAGCGACTCGACAATCTTCCGTGGTTCTCGGCGTCGAGCCGGAGGATCCGGACGGCAGTACCAGCGCCCGGCCGGCCGGGTGCGAGAGGCAAGTCTGTGCGGCCGCCGCGTCGACGAGCAGTGGCGTGTCGACGTAGCGGGCGGATCGGCCTTCCTCTCGCCGGCCGCGATGCGGGCGCGGAAGCGAAAGGAAGGCCAGGCATGGAAGACAACCCGGCCCTGGAGCAGGTCCGCGGATGGGTCGAGGCCAACGACCGCGACGCCATCCGCCGCCTCGGCGAGCAGGTGCACCCCCACGACATCGCCACCGCCCTGGCCGAGCTCGACGACGAGCAGGCGTGGCTGGTGCTGCGCGCCTTGAACTGGGAGGAGGCGGGCGAGGCCTTTGCCCACCTGGACATGGACCGGCAGGTGCGCCTGGCCGAGGCGTTCGACGACCGCGAGGTGGCCCGGCTGCTCGAGCACGTGGCGCCGGACGACCGCACCGACCTGATCCAGCAGCTCAGCGACGAGCAGCAGGCCGACATCCTCACCCACATGGCCGAGCCCGAGCGGCGCGAGATCGAGTCGCTCGAGCACTACCCGCCCCAGAGCGTCGGGTCGGTGATGAGCACCGACGTCGTGGCGCTCAAGGACGACCTGACGGTCCAGGGCGCCCTGGCCCAGCTCCGCCGGCAGGCGGCGGAGAAGGAGACGATCTTCTACAACTACGTCGTCAACGACATGGGCCAGCTCGTGGGCATCGTGTCGCTGAAGGATCTGGTCATCAGCGACCCGGCGACGCCGCTGAAGGAGCTGATGGACCCCTCGCCGATCAGCATTGTCGCCGACGATGACCAGGCCGAGGCCGCCCGGCTGATCCAGGAGTATGACCTGCTCGCCCTGCCGGTGATCAGCGCCAACGACCGGCTGCTGGGCATCGTGACCGTCGACGACGTGCTGGACGTGCAGCAGGCCGAGGCGACCGAGGACTTTCACAAGCTCGGCGGCGTGGTGACGCTGGAGCAGCCCTACCTCGCCACGCGCGTGCCCACGCTGGTGTACAAACGCGTGGGCTGGCTGGCGATCCTCTTCGGCGCCGGGCTGCTCACCGTCGGGGCGATGGGGGCGTTCGAGGAGCAGATCGAGCAGTTGCCGCTGCTGGCGGTGTTCGTGCCGCTGATCATCGCCACGGGGGGCAACAGCGGGTTCCAGGCGGCGACGGTGATGACCCGCGCCATCGCGCTGCGCGAGGTCGAGCCGCGCCACTTTCCGCGCGTCTTCGCCCGCGAGATGTTCGGCGGCTTGCTGCTGGGCGTGATCCTGGCGGTGATCGCGTTCGCGATGGCCATGCTCGTGGGCATGTGGAGCTACGGCGGCGAGCCGGACGTTCTCGCCCGCGCCGCGAACGTGGGCGTGGCGGTGAGCATGGCGGTCATCAGCGTCGTGCTCTTCGGCAACATGGTCGGCTCGATGCTGCCGTTCCTCCTGCTGAAGCTGGGGCTGGACCCGGCGACCGGGTCGACGCCGTTCGTGGCCACCGTCGTCGACGTGGTGGGCCTGCTGCTCTACTTCACCATCGCCACCTGGTGGCTGGGGGCCGAGCTCGCCGAGGTTGAGCCGGTCGCGCGCACGCTGGTCAACTGGCCGTGGGGGTAGGCTTCGTCAGCACCCGGCCCGAGCAGGTGCCGCCGGCGGCTTGCCCATCAGTGTGTGGACGTGTCATCCCGTCGCGTGCAGCCGCTCGACCTGCTCGATCAGCCACTTTGCGAACGCGTCCTTGGACATCGCGCCCGGGGCGTGGCGCTCGCCGGCGGCGGTCAGCAGCGTGGCGGTGACGTCGCCGGCATCCATCGTCTCAAGCGGATTGGCGACGATCGCGTCCACGCCCTTGCGCCTGAGCTTGTCCATGGCACGGCTGGGCAACCGCTCGGCCGGCTCCAACGCGAAGGCGACGATCACCTGCCCAGGGCGGCGCTGCGCCGCGGCGGCGGCGACGAGGTCGGGCGTGGGCGTGAGCGTAAGCGTGCGCTGCCCCGCCCGCGGCAGCTTGTCGGCGGTCGGCTCGGCGACGGTGTAGTCGGCGACGGCCGCGGCCATGAGCAGCGCATCGCACGCCGGGGCGTGGGCGTCGAGCAGTTGGCCGAGTTCGGCGGTGCTCTGGAAACGGTGCAGCGCCACGTCGGCGGGCAACGCGGGCGGGTCCTCGACCGGCCCCAGCAGCAGCGTGACCGCGTGGCCGGCCGCCGCCCCGGCGCGCGCCAGGGCCACGCCCATGCGCCCGCTGGACCGGTTGCTGATGAAGCGCACGGCGTCGATGGGCTCGCGGGTTGGGCCGGCAGTGATGAGCAGATGCATGGGATCAACAACGAAAAATGGAGAATGCCCGATGGACCCTCTGAAAAACCGCGAAGAAGCGAAGCAGGCGAAGAGCGCGAAGAAGAATTCCTTTGGTTCATTGACCTTTGAATGGTCGGGTTGACTGCAGGTCGTAGGGTGCCACGGCTTGTCCCGAAGGTCGTAGGGTGCCACGGCTTGTCCCGAAGGTCGTGGGGTGCCACGGCTTGTCCCGAAGGGCAAGCCGTGCGCTTGCCGATGATCGCACGGCTTGCCGCTTCGCGGTCAAGCCGTGGCACCCCCGATGCGCCGGGTCGCGGTGAAGTTGACCATGCAAAGGTCAATAATAGCCTGGCCCTTCGCTCCTTCGCGTCTCTTCGCTCCTTCGCGGTCTGTCGCAGGATCCACCGGTGTGCATATCTGCGCATGCCCGCAAAGGACGGGTGACGCGTAGCAGAGGATACACGCAAAGCCGGGATGCCGGGCGTTACGCCGCGGCGGGAGCGCGGTTGCTGGCGGCCGGGCTCAGCGGGGTTCGCACGGTGATGCGCGTGCCCTGGCCGGGGTGGGCGTCGATGTCCATGTGGCCGCCGAGCAGCTCCAGGCGGTGGACGATGCTCAGCAGGCCGAAGTGCTCGCGCCCCTGGTGGAGCTGGCCCGGGTCGAAGCCGGCGCCGTCGTCCTCGACGCGTATGGCCAGGGCGTCGGCGCGTGGCATCTCGAGCACGACGCGGGCGTGATCGACGCCGGCATGCTTGACGGTGTTGAACAGCAGCTCGCGCACGGTCTGGACGAGGAAGGCGCGCATGTCCTCGCTGAGACGGTCGCTGGCGGGCTCGTCGGCGGTGAGCACCTCGACCGCCAGGCCATGCTTTTCGTGCATCGCCCGCGCCAGCCACTGCATGGCCGCGCTGAGCCGGGTGTCGCGGAGCAGGGGCGGGCTGAGCTCGGCGGTGAGCGAGCGCGAGGCGTCGATGGACTGGACGAGCAGGTCATCGAGCTCGTTCAGCTCGTCGGCGTCGCCCCGGCCGCGCAGCAGCGAGACGCGCAGGCGGGCGGCGACGAGCAGTTGCTGAAGGTGGTCGTGCAGCACGCGGGCCAGGCGGCGGCGCTCGCGCTGCTCGGTCTGGTTGAGCTCGGCCGCGACGCTGCGCAACTGGGCGGTGCGCTCGGCGACGCGCTGCTCGAGCGTCTGGTTCAGGGCCACGAGCTGCTGCTCGGCCCGCTTCTGCTCGGTCCTGTCCCAGTGGCGGGCCTGGATGCCGATCTGCTCGCCGGCGTCGTCGCGCAGCGGGCCCCAGTTGCCGCCGAGCCAGCGCGTCTGGCCGGCGCGCGTGATGATGCGGAACTCGGCCCAGGGCATCGACCGGCCCTGCCGGGCCTCGAGGCAGAGCCGGCGGACGCGCTCGGCGTCGTCGGGGTGGGTGAAATGGGCCATGCAGCGGCCCTCCAGGGCGCGGGTCGGATAGCCGGTGATCTTCTCGAAGGCGGGGTTGACGTAGATCAGCGAGCCGTCCATCGCCGCGGCGTAGACGACCTCGGAGGTGTTGTCGGCGATGAGGCGGAAGTTGCGTTCGGTGCGGGCCAGGGCGCGTTCGGCGCGGTCGGTTTCCAGCCGTTGCCGCTCGACGGCGTAGTGCAGCAGCCCATGGACCAGCCCGGCGAGCAGGAAGGTGGTCAGCGTCAACTGGATGAAGCGCCATTGCTGGTCGGGCCCGCCCAGCAGGACCAGGTCGAAGTAGTAGGCGGTGGCGATGCCGGCGCTGACCAGCCCGCCGGGCAGCCCGGAGACGAAGGTGGCGAAGACGACGGCGGTGAGCATGACCGCCGGGGCGCTGAGCTCGACGCCAAGCGTGGGGGTGACGGCTTCGTAGCCGAGCACGGCCGTGGCGGTGACCAGCGGCCCGAGCAGGGCGCGGCCGAGTTGGCGCAGGTGGTCGGGCAGTGCGAGGTTGGGCGTGGGCATGACCGGCTCCGGCGGCGGCCGGGGAGGCGATTAGTCACTGTGGTTACAATACTTACGCCGCAGATGGGGGATGGGTCGAGCCTTCTCGGGCTCCGCCGGGATTTCACCGGGGCTCGCTCTGTCGGACAAGCCGCCAGCGGCACCCATTGAACACGGCTTGCGACAGGACCTAATCCCCGCTGTTGCAGGCAGCGGGCTGCCCGGCGAAGCAGGCGTCGATGCGCCGGCGCAGCGCGGCCAGCGTCTCGTCGCTGTAGAGGAAGAATGGCCAGTCGCGCCGGCGGGCGGTCGCGGCGTTGGACAGGCCCAGGCGGGCGCGGTCCAGCTCGGCGCGGGCGCGGGCGATGACCTGGCTGTGCGCGCTGGCCAGGCGGGCGTTGATCAGATGCAGGTGGGCGAAGGCCAGGCGGCGCTGGCGCGGCGACGTCTCCGCCCGGGCGTCCGGGGCGAGCACGGAGCCGAGCACG
>SKPT01000160.1 GCA_007119405.1 Phycisphaeraceae bacterium | reverse complement strand
GGGTTTCGCTTCGCTCTACCCACCCTACATCAACGCCTCACGCGCGCCCGAAAAGCGCCAGCGGCGCGGCGCGGTCGATGGTGACGTCGACGCTGCGGCCGATCAGCTCTGACGAGCCTTCGAGGATCACGATCAGGTCCGTGTCGGTGCGCCCGGTGAGCTGCGTGACCTCGTCGGGCCGCTCCCAGCCCAGCTCCACGCCGCCGAGCCCGCCGTTACCCGCCTTGCGCGCCTTGGCGCTGACCGCCTCGACGAAGACGCGCAGCGTGCGGCCGACGTACTTCCCGTGCACGGCCGCGCTGACCTGGCTCTGCACGGCCAGCAGCTCGTTGTTGCGGCGCTTCTTGACGGCGTCGGGCACGTCGTCGGCCAACCGCTGGGCCGCGGCGGTGCCGGGGCGCGGCGAATACTTGAAGATGAACGCGTTCTTGAAGCCGCAGCGACGCAGCAGCCCGGCGGTGGTGTGGTGCTCGGTTTCGGTCTCGGTCGGGAAGCCGCAGATGATGTCGGTGGCCAGCTCCGCGTCGGGCAGGTGGGCTCGCACGCGGTCGACGAGGTCCAGGTACTGCTCGACGGTGTACCCCCGGTTCATCATCTTGAGGATGCGGTCGGAGCCATGCTGGACGGGGATGTGCAGGTAGCGACAGATGCGCGGGCGCCGGGCCATGACGCGCAGGATGTCGTCGCCGAAGTCGCGCGGGAAGCTGGTGACAAAGCGCAGGCGCTCGAGCCCGGGCAGCTCGTCATGAATCAGCGCCAACAGATCCGCAAACGTCGTCACGCCCTGCGACTTGACGCCCGTCCTGAGCGAATGCGAAGGGCGGGATTTCCCAGTGCTCTGGCGCTGCGCCGACAGTCCCCGCGCATCGAAGCTGTTGCCATCGTTCCTGACGACCGCGCCGACCTGCGGCTGCACCAGGCCGTTGGCCGTCACGGCCGCGGCGTGGTCGAAGTGGTAGTGGTTGACCGTCTGGCCGAGCAACGTGATCTCGCGCACGCCGGCGTCGACAAGCCGGCGGCACTCGTCGAGGATGTGCTGCGGCGGGCGGTGGATCTCGCGGCCGCGGGTGAACGGCACGACGCAGTAGGTGCAGAACTTGTTGCACCCGCGCGTAATGCGTACGTAGGCGCTGCGGCCGGCGGCGAGCTGATCCTCCGGGGCGAAGCTGCGGGAAAGGTCGATGCGCTCCAGCTCGTCCTCGGCGGCGGCAAGCGTCTGGCTGCGGCGATGGGTGTTGCCCTGAAGGGCGACCTGCGTGGGCCCGGCCGTGCGCACCGCGTTGTCGATGAGCATGGGCAGCTTGTTCAGCTCGCCGGGGCCGCACAGCACGTCGACCTGCGGGTAGCGCCTGGCGATCGCCTGGCCGTCGCGCTCGGCCATGCAGCCGATCACCCCCAGCACGACGTCCGGCCGCTGCCGCTTGTGCACGCCCACCTGGCCCAGGCGCGACAGCACCTTCTGCTCGGCGTGCGCGCGCACCGAGCAGGTGTTGTACAGCACCACGTCCGCCTGGTCCCAGGCGTCGACGAAGCGGTAGCCCAGCGCCTGGAGCTGGCTGCGCACGAGCTGCGAGTCCAGCACGTTCATCTGGCAGCCGAACGTCTCGAGGTAGACCCGGCGGCCGACGTCGTCCCGCGGCGCGGGCGCGGGGGCGGCTCCAGTGTCAGGGGGGGTGGCGGTGGTCATGGCGCGGGCGTCGCGAAAACCGTTCATGATAGACGCGCCGCGGGGACGGGAACAACCGCGCTCTGCACGCGGGGGGTGCCACTGGCGGCTTGTCCGCCAGTGCCTCGGGGCCGCTTACGGCTGGGGATCTCGATTTCTCGCCCTCGATGCCGCTTTGGTGTTGGTGGGCTTCGGTACGCCCGGGCACTGGCGGGCAAGCCGCCAGTGGCACCCAAGGCACGCTTATGCCCTGGGGCCACGCTCAGAACATTGGGCGACACATCGGGGGCTTCGGCTACAACTCGCCTGCCGCTGTCCGCGCTGTCGGGGCCCCTGCGAGAAGCCCCGACCCGCGCTGGCACCGCGCTTGCATCAGCGCCCGGCCATGGAGCCGCCCCGGCGCTACTGCCTGATCAGCCCCTGCCGCGACGAGGCGGATCACTGCCGGCGAACGCTCGAGAGCGTGGTGAGCCAGAGCCTGGCCCCGGCGTTGTGGATCATCGTCGACGACGGGTCGCGCGACGCGACGCCGGCGATCCTGCACGACTACGCCCAGCGCCACCGCTTCATCCGCGTCATCCGCCGCGAGGACCGTGGCCGACGCAGCGTCGGCCCGGGCGTCGTCGACGCATTTTACGCTGGCTACGAGACGATCGACCCGGCCCAATTCGACTACATCTGCAAGCTCGACCTGGACCTGGAGCTGCCGGCCGGCTACTTCCAGCGCCTGATCGAGCACATGGAGGCCAACCCGCGGCTGGGCACCTGCTCCGGCGTGTCGTACTACCGTCACCCGCGCACCGGCCGGCTGGTCAGCGAACGGCTGGGCGGTGAGATGAGCGCGGGGATGACCAAGCTCTATCGGCGGGCCTGCTTCGAGCAGATCGGCGGGTTCGTGCGGCAGGTGATGTGGGACGGGATCGACTGCCACCGCGCCCGGATGCTGGGCTGGCAGGCGGCGAGCTTCGACGAGCCGGGGCTCCGATTCGTGCACCTGCGGCCGATGGGCACCAGCCAGTGCAGCGTCTGGCAGGGGCGGATGCGTCACGGCCAGGGTCAGTATTACATGGGCACGAGCCCGTGGTACATGGCGGCGAGCGTGCTGTACCGGGTGCCGCAGCCGCCACGCTTGCTCGGGGCGCTGGCGACCGGCTGGGGCTACCTCCGCGCCTGGCTGCGGGGCGAGCCCCGACTCGAGGACGCGGCGTTCCGCCGGTTCCTGCGCCGCTATCAGCACGCCTGCCTGCTGCGCGGTAAGGCCCGGGCCACGCAGCGCCTCGAGGCGAGGCAGGCCCGGCACTGGTCGCCCGGCCGCGGGGGGCAGGTCCAGCCGGCCAGCGAGGCGGCGTGATCGCATTTCGGATTTCGGATTTCGAATTTGGGATCCGGGGATTCGAGGTTCGCCGGCATCTATTGACCTTGGAATGGTCGACTTCACCCCCAGCCCTGGGGTGCCACGGCTTGTCCCGAAGGGCAGGCCGTGCGTTTGTGGAGGATCGCACGGCTTGCCGCGTCGCGGTCAAGCCGTGGCACCCTGAGTAACTCCACCCCCGTGGTGAAACCAACTATTCAAAGGCCAATCACGCAGGGGCCTCGTCCCCTTCGTACCTTGATGGCGATACCATTGGCGTATGTCCAGCTCCGCGACCATTGAGCTTGCCCGGACCATCGACCTTCTCGCCGATGGCATGGAGGACGGCCTGCACATCGGGGTGCAGGGGTACGTCGGCTACGCCGGCGGCGCGGGCGCGGACATCCTGCTCGGCGAGGCGGCGCCGGGCACGGCCATGGCCGACGAGACGCTGGCGCTGTGGCTCAGCGGTGGCAAGCCGCTGACCGCGGTGGCGGCGATGCAGCAGGTCGAGGCCGGCCGGCTCGACCTCGACGCCGCGGTCGCGCGGTACATCCCCGACTTTGGCCAGCGCGGCAAGGGACGGATCACGCTGCGTCATCTGCTCACGCACACCGCCGGCGTGCGCGTGGCCGACTTCCGCACGCCCCGCGACGACTGGGACACGATCATCGCCCGGATCTGCGAGGCGCCGATCGAGCGCGGCTGGGAGCCGGGCGAAAAGGCCGGCTACCACGTCCAGACGAGCTGGTACATCCTTGGCGAGCTGGTGCAACGGGCGGCCGACGAGCCCCTGCCGGCCTACCTGCGCCGGCGCGTCTTTGAGCCGGTGGGCATGGGCGCGTCGTCGCTGGGCATGAGCGACGAGCAGCACGAGGCCTCGGCCGATCGGCTGATGGTGATGATGGACACGCGGCAGAGCCCGCCCGCGCCCGCCGGCTACGAGCGGCGCGAGTGGCTCGCCCAGCCGCGGCCCGGCGGCAACGCCCTGGGGCCGGTGCGCGAGCTGGCACGCTTCTACGAGGCCATGCTCGCCGGCGGCGGCGGGCTGCTGGCCCCCGAGACCGTGCGCATGATGACCACGCGGCAGCGCGTGAGCATGCACGACCACACCTTCAACCACCGCATGGACTGGGGCCTGGGCTTCATGGTCAACTCCAGCCACCACGGCCAGGACGTGCCCTACGGCTTCGGGCCCCACGCCTCGGACGCCGCATTCGGCCACGGGGGCAACCAGTCCTCGATCGCTTTCGCCGACCCGGCGCACGGCCTGGTCGTGGCCATCGTCTGCAACGGCATGCCCGGTGAGCCGGCCCACCAGCGGCGCATGCGGCAGATCCTCGCGGCCGTCTATGAAGACCTGGGCCTTGCAACGCCGGCCACGGCGTGAACAATGGTGGCTGCCACTGACGCGCCGACCCCCCGCCCGAGCGAGCCCGCACCATGCCCACCCGACTGCCTCTGCTGATGCTGCCCCTGCTGATGCTCCTGGCCGGCGCGTGCAACCCCGGCAAGCACGTCAGCGACCGCGACGTGGCGATGGTCACCGCCGAGCACGTCGCCGAGCTGATCGACCGCGACGACGTCGTCGTCGTGGACGTGCGCAGCCGGCGGCAGTACGAGGCCGGCCACCTGCCCGGGGCGATTCATCTGCCTCTGCCGGAGATGGCCGCCGACGACCGGCGACTGGCGGCGGCGCGGGCGATCATCGTGTACGGCCCCGAGCCGCCGTCGCGCCTGGCGTGGGCGGGGACCAAGAAGCTGATGCGCCTCGGATATCGCCGCGTCGCCCAGTTCCCCGGCGGCGTCGAGGCGTGGGAGCTCGCCCGCCGCGAGCAAGAGGCCGGCTGACGTGGACGTGCCGTGCGTGGTCAAGATCGGCGGCAGCCTGCTGGACATGCCCTGCCTCGTCGAGCGACTGGCCACGCACCTGCCTCGCCCGGCGGCGATCGTCACCGGCGGCGGGGGCGCCGCCGACACCGTCCGCGCCGTCGATCAACAGGTCAACCTCGACGAGTGCGAGGCCCACTGGTTGTGCATCCACGCCATGGCCCTGCACGCCCGCGTCCTGGCCGCGGCGCTGCGCACGGCGGGGGTGGCGGCGCGCCTC
>SKPT01000497.1 GCA_007119405.1 Phycisphaeraceae bacterium | reverse complement strand
GTGTTTTTTGACGGCCACGCGCGCCGCATCGCCATCGACGAGATCTCCCAGAATGCCGAGGACTATTACCGCCTGCCCGACTGACGCCGCCCCGCGGAACGTCCGACCGCTGCGGCGTGCGTGACCATTTCGTATTCCACATCAGGACAAGGAGAAGGCAATGAAACGAAGGACACTGATCACGATCATCGCCGCCGGCCTCTTCGTCAGCCCCATCCAGGCCGAGGAGATCGTGCTTTATTCGTGGGAGAATGACCACGAGGGCTGGACGCTGGACGAGGACGAGCAGTTCGTTGACACGTTCTCGCCGGACGTGGGCGTGACGCACGGCAGCTACAGTGCGGTGCACGAGGTCTCCTCCGGCTGGGGTGTGGCCCTGTTCGGCCCGTTCTCGATCGTCTCGCCGCACGCCGGACCCTTGGCCAACGTGCTCGACGACAATCGCCTGCTGCGCGTCGACGTCACCGCCGATGCCACGACCGGCGAGGGAGAGTTCCATCAGATCTGGC
This sequence comes from Phycisphaeraceae bacterium, assembly GCA_007119405.1. The sequence continues at coordinate 4,620 of SKPT01000497.1, read as the reverse complement.
TCCAGTTCCAGGGCGAGGGGTTCAACTCCGGCGACGTGGTCTACCAGTCGCTCGACGGCGACGGCCAGACCACCACCATCGAGTACGACTTCAGCGACCTCGAAGGCTTCGACCCCAATGCCCCGTGGATGCAGTTCCGCATTGGCACCAACAACAACCTGGGCAACCCCGGGACCATCTGGGTCGACAACCTGCGGGTCACCACCGCGCCCGAGCTGATTCCGGGCGACATGAACTTCGACGGCGTGGTGGACACCGGCGACGTGGCGCCGTTCGTGCTGGCGTTGACGGATGCGGCGGCCTACCAGAGCCAGTTCGGCGTGGACGAGGCGACGATGATCGCCGCCGGCGACATCAACAACGACGGCGCGTTCGACACGGGTGACGTGGCGCCGTTCGTGCAGATGCTCGTTGGCGGCGGTTCGGCGACCGTGCCGGAGCCGGGCAGCCTGGCGCTGCTGGGCCTCGGCGGGCTGATGCTGCTGCGTCGGCGCCGCGCGGCGTGACGCGGGTGCTGGGCAGTGGGGCTTGAATGAAGCGGCCGAAGGTGCCGCTTCCAGGCCCTGTTGACGCCGGGGGCTCACTGCCCGACGGGTTATGCCTGGTCAAAAGGCCGGCCAGCTTACCGCTTCCTCCTCGCTGAGCCGCTTGGTTAGGAGGTGGGTATCGGTGTTCCTGCGCTCCGCGCCGTCCCCAAAGCCGGGCGAACGATTACATGCACGCGCCCTCGTGGGCGGTACCGCCGGAGACGGGATCGGGGGCAGTCAGGTTCCGGCCTCTCGCAAGGTGGCGGTGGTTTGCGCGGCCTGCCCGTGGCGGGATCGGCCAGCGGCAGTGGATTGGCCAGCCGGGACGGCAGATCGCCCGCCCGGGCTAGCGGTTGTGCTACCCTGCTCGTGGGCAAGGCCGGCAACGGGCTGGCCGGGAGTCTACCGGGGAACGTCCGATTATCGAGGTGGCCGCCGGTCGGGCTGGGCGTCGATCCTCTCGGCGATGAGCGTGTCGGTGTCGCCGATGGAGCTGGCGAGCGAGTCCATGAGCGGGACGTCCGTGGGGGGGCGAGGATGGCCTGACTCATGCCGTGGAACCACAGGGAGAGTAGATGCATGGCAGCGACACATCTGAAGTGTTTTGCGGTCAGCCGTGACGATGCGATCTACGAGGCCTGGCCGGACGTGGCCTTGACGCCGGCGGGTCGGCTCGTCTGCGTGTTCGCCGAGTGCACGCACCACGCCGACCGCGGCTACACCCGGATGATGTTTACCGTCTCCGACGACCGGGGCCGCACGTGGGCACCCAAGCGACCGCTGACCGACGCCCTTCGCGGGGAACACCGCAAGACGCCGTTCTGGGACAATCCACGCATTGTCTGCCTCGCCGATGGCCGGCTGTGCGCCCTGGTGGACAAGCATCATCCGCCCAAGGCATACGGGGTGTCCGTCGATGTGTTCATGTTGTTCAGCACCGACGGCGGCGAGACGTGGTCGAGCCCGGCGAAGACACCGATCAACGGCGGCGGACTCGATCGGGTGATCGAGCTGAAGAGCGAGGGCCATGCGGGGCGCTGGGTGGTCGCCTGTCACCAGGAGCGGGAGGAGGCATGGAACGTCGATGTGTTCCTGTCAGACGATCAGGGCCAGAGCTGGGAGGGCCCCTTTCGCGTGGCGCGCGACGAACAGCTCAAGTTCTGCGAGCCGAGCGTCGTCGAGCTGCCCGGCGGGGAGCTGGTCTGCTTTCTGCGCGAGAACTCCAAGCTTGGACTCGATGCGTTCAAGTGTGTCAGCCGCGATGGGGGCAGGACGTGGAGTGACCACGAGCGGTTTCCGATTCCGGCGTGTCATCGGCCGGTCGGAGGTGTGCTCCGCAGTGGCGCGATCATGATCACCCACCGATACGCCCATCACGGCAAAGGGTGGCTGGGGTGGTGGGCGCAGAACACCTTCGCCGCGTTCACCGACGCCGCCTCGTGCCTGGCCGAGCACCGCAACGACGCGCATGTCCGCATCATGCCGATCGACTACGACCGCAGCCCGGTCGCGGACTGCGGGTACACCGGGTGGGTGCAGTTCGACGACGGGGAGATCTACGTGGTCAACTACATCGTGGACGACGCCCCGAAGGGGCAGATCCGTGGCTACAGCTTCCGCGAGGAAGATGTCGTGTTTTCCGGACAAAGCCCCTGGGCGAAGGCCCCCGATTAGCGGATTCGGGGCGGAGCGGAATGATACCCGGCATCGAAGGTGATGGGCACGCGGTCGGTCGTGCCAGATGCGATGCATGCACGGCTTGCCCCGCGGGGCAAGCCGTGGCACCTTGCGCCCAAGCCTGTATCTGAACCGTATGCGACACCCCGGCTGGGCCTCGCGTGGGCCGCCTCACAGCCGGTCGCGGATCTGGTTGAACACTTCCGAGCTCAGGCCCTCGGAGCCGCCGGTGATCCGCACGCCGACACGGGTGCTTTCCGAGCCTCGCGGCTCAACGGAGATCGTGATGCGCGCGTCGAAGGCGTTGCGTGTCTGGAAGCGCGTGCGATGGCCGGAGGTCGATTCGTCGATGAGCTGCAACTCCATGTTGTCGATCGTCTCGCGGGCGGCCTCGACCACGCGGTGCGACGGCGCGCCCATGTGCTGGTAATACGTGCCGAAACGGCGGTCGATGCCCGGCTCGGCGCGGCAGCCGGGCAGGTGGATCATCGCGGCAACAAGCAGCAGCGACAGCGTGGCGATAAGGCATGAGCGAAGCATGGCGGGGGCTCCTGTGGGGTGAGACCGCGGCGAGGCAGGTGGGTGCGTGAACGACGCCGCCGGCGCCTCGCTCGCGGCTTCAGAACGTATCGGTCAGCCGGATGTTCAACGTGTCGCGCGTCGTACCACTGACGTCCAGGTCGAAGGGCAGGTTTTCGGCCTGCTGGCTGATTTCACGGATCAGATCGTTGTAGCTGGAGGTGTAGCGCAGGTTGAAAAAGCCCACGCCGCCCTCGCGGCCGGTCTCGTGGCGGTCGAAATCCACGCTGACCACCTCCGGGACGTGCTCGCGGAAGGCGTTCATCACCACGAACACGTCGCGCTGATGGCTGGCGCCGGCCACCATCACGCTGATCCGGCTGGGCGGCTCCCAGAAGGTGAGCATCTGGTCCAGCATGCTGCCCGTGGCGTAGGCCGCGGCGAACTCCATCGCGTCGCGCCGCATCGACGAGCCGCCGAACCGCGGCAGGTCGCTGGACCAACTGTCGGCCGCGAGCACCGCCCCGTCGTTGACGCGGATCGCGCGGAACGTGTAGCGCACGCCGCCCTCGTCGTCGGCCCGTCCCACGCCGTGGATCACGATGTCCAGCTCCGTGCTCTGGCTGATCAGGTACATCAGCTCGTCTTCGTGGAACACGTGCCGGGCCCGGTCCATCTGTTGGCGCAGGTTCGCCCGCACCCGGCTCGGGTCGACCATCACCAGCCCCAGCTCCAGCATCCGCTTGTACAGGCTGTCCTCCATCTGTCGCGTGTCGAGCAACTGCTGCTGCTGCTGTTGCTGCTCGTCCTCGAGCTCCCGCCCGCCCGGGCCGCGGCGCCGCCGCTCCGCCGCCCGGTCGCGAGGCTCGGACTCGCGGTCCTCCCCCCCGATGTGAACCGTCACGTACGTCCCGCCGGCGCCTTGCTGGGGCTCGGCCTCACGCCGCTCGGCCTCCTGCTCGGCGATCTCGCGGATCTGCTCCTTGTAGTCCGGGTGGCGCTGCTCCTGCTCGCTCAGGGCCCGGTTGATCACGATGCCGATGCGCGGCTGGCCCTCGGCCTCGTACTGGGCGGCGAGGTCGGCCTTCGCCTGCTCGTGCTCGGGGTGCGCGGGGTCCACCAGCCGCATCCACCGCGGCAGCCGACGCTGGCCCGACGAGGTTTCCCTCGGCTGCGGCCGGGCCACCAGCGTGATCGTGCCCGAGCTGCCGTCGGTGGCGTCGATCTGCATGTCCAGCGTGTCGCGGGCCGCCTGCTGGAGGCCGAAGACCAGGTCCAACGGCCGACCGATGTGATCGATTGTCAGCGACGCGACGGTTTCCAGGCCGTCGGAGCTCATCCCGCCGTCGCGCACGCGCTGGACCTGATCGATCTGCTCGAAGGCGTTGCGCGCCTCGACGAGCTGCTCGACGCCCTCGATCCCCGTCAGGCGCACCGTGTACCGCCGCGCTGGGCCCTCGTCGCCGTCGCGGACGTACCAGTGGGCCAGTTGCTCGATGAACTTGCGGGTGACCTGCTCGGCATAGGCCTTGATGGTGGGCCCATCGGTGCCGCGGGTCCAGTCGAAGCCGAACCCGCCGATGCTCCGGCCCCGGGGCACGTCGAGGACCTCGACGCTGACGCGGTAGCGCGCCCCGCGCTCGGCGACCTGGCCCGACTCGAGCATGCGGATCACCAGCACCAGCTCGGCGTTGATCTCCTGGCTGATCAGCCGCACCGCCCGCGACTCGTCGCGGAGGTTGAGCATCGCCACTTCGCGCCGGGTTTGCTCGTTCAGCGCGTCGAGGCTGACCAGCTCCACCCCGGGCCGCTGGCGCAGCAGGCGCTCGATCTCCAGGCGAAGCTGCGCCGCGTCGCCGGCGCGGTCGAGCAGGTTCATCCCGCCGCCGACGTAGCG